>CAZESH010000211.1:0-7821 GCA_964514665.1 uncultured Caryophanales bacterium | reverse complement strand
CTGGCTTCTAGCTTTTTTCCAAGTCCTTGACGCCTTGATAGACGAGTTCATACAGCTCTTCGAGATTTTGTTCCTCAATGCAGGAAAAGGCAATCCGCAAATCCGTTTCGCCCAGCGCGATCGTCCCTACTCCGTATTGGTCGAGCAGGTGGGAGCGAAGCTTTTCGGCATTCACTGTTTTCAGCTTCAGGCACATGAAATAGCCGGAATTGAAAGGGTAGTAATCCCAGGCATCCTCGTATCTTCCGCTGTCAAGCAGCTCCTTGACGCGATTGGCCCTGCCTTTAATGATGGTGTATTTTTGCCGCTTCTGGGCGGCAAAATCGGGAGATTGCAGCGCTTTTAACACAAAGGTTTGCGATGGATGCGGACCGCTTGAAATCGTGGCGCGGATAATTCCCATCGTCTTTTGCTCCAATGCGTTCAATACCGCCTCATTCGGAGCGGCGTAGGTGATGAAGCCGACACGGAAGCCCCAAACATACTCCTCCTTGGTCGCGCCGTCGATTTTCACGGCGAGCACGCGGGGATGCAGATTGGCCAGGCTGCCGAACAGCGATTCTTGAATCGAATCCTCAAAGAACAAGCCAAAGTAAGCGTCATCGGAAGCGACGACGATATCGATGCCTGCCTCCGCTCCGGCTTTGACGGCGTCGATGATTTGATCGCATTCCGCAAGTCCCGGTGTGTAGCCGGTTGGATTGTTGGGGAAATTCAGTACGACTACCGCTTTGCCTTTGTCCTTTTGCGCCAGGATGGCTTGGCGAAGTCCGCTTGCGTTGAATTTGCCGGTTTCGTTGTAAAGTGGATAGTTGACGATCTCCGCACCCCTGCGGATACCGAAGGTCAGCTCGTAATTTTCCCAATTTTTATCGGGAATGATCACCCGGTCGCCGGGATCCAAGAACAGATCGGCCGCTATGCTGAGTCCATGCGTAAGGGCATTGGTGACGATCGGATTGCCGAATGTTTTGCCTTGAAGCGAAGGCGTCTCCATGATCATTTTCTCCCGCCAAACCGTACGCAGCTCCGGCTTCCCCGCAGGCGGTGCATACGGATAAAGATCCTTTGGCGCATAAGCGGACAGATTTTGTTGGATCGCTTGCAAATGCATCGGCTGTCCGTCTTCGGTAGCGATGCCGATTGTCGCGTTGAATTTTTTGGCCTTCTTCCCAGCTTCCGCCGATTGGCTCAAAATCCCTTCTTTAGGAAAATAAATCGCTTTACCCAATGATGAGAGCATGGCATAAACATGGGGTGCCTCCTGTTCAATCGTTTCGTTCAACTGTTTTAGCAGAGCATTCATTCTTTCCATCCTTCCGGCTGATTGGATTTTGGCAACTATTATACCAGATTTCAGGCACAAAACCATATGATCTTTTACCGGCAAACGATCAGGATTCAGCGGAAACCGTTCCCAAGGCTTGTCCGAATCTGACTTTATCGCCGACTTTGAGGCGGCCGTTAGCCAAAAATGTATCGTTTTCCATAAGTAATACGACGGTTGAGCCGAACTCAAAATAAGCCAGCTCGTCGCCGCGCCCGATCTTCTCCGACAGCGGCTCGGCGTAGCGGATGCTGCTTACGTTCATGGCGCCAACCTTGATCATCGCCACCTCTCCGGCTGCATGCCGAATATAGGTGATTAACCGTTCGTTGCGGCTCAGCACCTTGCGCATATGGGTCATGCCGAAGGCATTGACGGGATAAACACGCCCGGGAATGTGGTCCTTTTCCACAATTTCGCCGCTGACCGGGGCGTGGATGCGGTGGTAGTCGGAGGGGCTTAAGTAAATTACATAGAAAAATCCATTAACGTAGTTTACGGCGCGGGGCGAGTCGTTCAAGAGCTCTTTTATCGTATAGGGCTGGCCCTTGACACTGAGGATTTGTCCGTCTTCAATAGCCCCCAAGCTTGCCACCGTACCGTCCACTGGACTGATCAACGCCTGTTCGTCACCGTCCAACGGTCTTGAGCCCGGCTTTAATCGGCGGGTGAAAAAATCATTCAAGGATTCGTATTCCGAGACCGCTTTTTCAGCTTCATGGAGCGGGATGCGGTATATTTTGGCAAAGCGCGGAATCCACGTCCTGCTCATTTTTGATTTGGAAATAAAACCGGCGGTTTTGGAAATCCATTTTCGCGATGAAAGCTCCGTCAATAACCGAAGCACGGATTTTGTAACCATGATGGGCTTGACGCTCCTTTACAAAATCGATTCTTCGCTTATCTTGACACAGAAAGTCGAAAAAAACAACTGAAAACATAGAGTCCGGATTCCGGGGCAAACAACGGTCCGTGCGAACAAGTTTGCCGTTATCGGACCACGCGGTCATACAAAAATCGGGCATAACCGATCGGATTTTCGTATGTGCTTCGCCATTCGTCATGAAGACCGGCTTTATGAAAGGTATAGCGCAGGTCTCTGCTGTTGCATTCGATGAACATGGGCAAGCCCTCTTCCGTCAGACAAATGTCCAAACCGATATCGGCCAAACCGGGCAAATGAATTTGCAAATCGGCAGCCACCTGCAAAGCAAAGCGATGAATATCTTCCAGTACTTGCCCGGGGCTTAAATGCGGGAATTGCTTCAATATCACGGAAAGCGGGTACATGGAACCGCCTTGCGCGGCATTGGTCAAAAAATGCCCGGGCCTGGCCACTTTCCCGACAATTCCGGTGATTTTCCACTCACCCGAATTATCGCGTTGCACCGATACTCTCAGGTCGAACGGCCTTCCCATGAAGGAAGCAAGAGGGAGTCTTTGTTGGATGAGATATCGCTCCTTTTGCAGTATCGAGTGCAATAGACGCGGGGGCTGCTCACGGAAAAATACTTTTTTCCATTGTTTCGTTTTTGGATGGCGAAACGTCCAGATAAAGCCGTCCGCTAACCGCTCGATTTTCATGATGCCGCGGCCGACACTGCTCATGTCCGGTTTCAGGATAATCTCCCTGTATTTTTCCAGCATCTCTTGGATCCCCTGCTTCGTCACCTCCATGGTTTCCGGGAAATGGTGGCGGATAGCCGGATTCTCCATCAGCAGGCGATGGATTTTCAGTTTGCCATAACGATTCCAGCCGTTAAAAACGGTATATTCCGCCGCGGTCAATTGCTCCAATTTACTTTTGGCTGAACGCGAAAAATAGATGGCACGGTTATGGATGATTTTGGGCAGGTCCATCCATTGCCGCTTGTATCCGTTTGGGACGGGAACATAGGCATGTACCTTTCTTTGCTGCAAAGAAAGGTCCGATAGCCTGAAAAAGCATGGAGTCAACTTGTATTTTTCACCCGAGGAGACGTAAAAATCAAGGCATTCATGATGGGTTTTTCCTGAAGAAATTCCTTTGAACACAGATTGGTTTAAAAGCACACCCACAGTTTGATTAAGCAAGGGATCACTCCTTTATCTTGATAACGTCCGCAAAGCGAACCAGCCCGAATCGGCTTGTTTACCTCCCTGTTTCATGTTATGACGCCGTCGCTTGCCGTGAATGGACATGTATATTGGATGCAGACGACCATTTTTTTCAACATTGATAAACTCGGCTATAAAATAATTCCGAAGGACAAAATTCAAGCGACAGGCAGGAGAGTTTAAATGGAAAAAAGAAGCGTCGCCATCGTTACTCCCGGTACATTCGCACTGCCTTCCAATAAGAGCAGTTCCGTGGAACGGGTGGTTGAATACGTCAGCAAAGAAATGAAACATGAGGCGGATATTCATCTGTTTGCAAGAAAAAACCGCCATCAAACGAAGCGGCAACGGATTTCGGGCATCTATTTCCACCGTTTTCCCCGGGCAAACAGCCAAGCCTATTTAAATGCTGTGCGCAATGAACTTCGGGTCGTATGGCCGAGTCTGATCCAAATTGAAAACCGTCCGCATTTCGTCAGCGCGATCAAACGTGCTTTTCCGCACATACCGTTATGGCTTTCCCTGCATTCCACCACATTTATTTCCAGTCCCGGCATCTCTCGTGCGAGATTGAAAATGAATATGCAAAAAGCGGATCTGATCATCGTCAACAGCAGATTTCTGAAAAATGAATTGCTTCGCATCAATCCGATGCCGGAAGAGAGAATCCAGATCAATTATCTAGGGGTCGATCCCGAACAGTTTCCTTCGAAATGGCTTCCCGCGCAGGCGGCTATCCGCCAAAAGCGGTTATCCGAATTGGGGTATGAAGGGAAGAAAATCATTTTATACGTCGGCAGGTTGATTCCGATCAAAGGGGTGCATCATTTGCTGAATGTGGTGCCCGACATTATACAAAGACATCCGGATGCAGTATTTGTACTGGTTGGAGGGGCTTTTTACGGCTCCAATCGCCTGACCGATTATGTCATTGGTCTGCACAAGCAAGGCAAGCGTTATCCCGCGCATGTTCGGTTTGTTCCATACACTTCGTACGAAAAAATGGCCGATTGGTACAACATCGCCGATATTGTCGTCGTGCCGTCATTTGAAAAGGAAGCGTTCGGCCTGGTCAACGTCGAAGCCATGGCCGCAGGTCTGCCGGTGGTAGCGACGAATGCGGGAGGGATAAGAGAAGTGATCGTACACGAAAAAACAGGATTTTTACTTGAACCGCATAGCATTGAGCAAGACCTTGTTCTTTACCTGACGGAGCTTCTCGACCATCCGCAGGTCTGCCGCATGCAAGGGGAGAATGGCCGCTCCAGGATGCTTGAATTGTTCACATGGCAAGCTACGGCGCGGAGACAGTTGGAGTTGATGCAAACGTATTTGTCCTAGTGTTCCGAAGAGGATTCGTCGATGGCGTGTCTATCCTGCAATCGAGTCCACTTCGTTTCAAACGCATAGTGCAATCGCCGTTTCAATACGTCCATGCTTTCATACTATGGGAAGTAAGCAAGTTTACAAGCGTGTCGCAGGAGGTGGTAATTTTTATGCCGCAAAAAAGAATAAAACGCAGGCGGACAGTTTCCCGCACGAAACGCAGAACAATCCGCAGTGCTATTGTTTGCTCGGCGACTCCCAAAGTTTCCGTTGTGATTCCGGCCGTAAACGAACGCAGAACGATTGCAAGCGTCATCCGCCAATCCGCCAATGTACATCCGCAAACGGAAGTGATTGTCGTGTGCAATGGATCGAAGGACGGAACCGACAGGATTGCACAACAAACCGGAGCAAAAGTCATCACCTATCCCGAGCCTTTGGGCCATGATGTGGGCAGAAGCCTTGGCGCACAAGAGGCAAAGGGAGATATCCTGCTTTTTGTGGACGGGGATTTCGTTATCCCGGCCCATAAGCTTCGGCCGTTGGTGCACGCAGTGGAACACGGACAAACGGATATCGCGTTGAATCGTTATTTGGGTCCCTTATATAAACGGAAAGTTCACAGCGTTGTTCTTGCCAAGCATGCGCTTAATGCCGCATTGTCCCAATCGCATCTGCAGGGCATGTCGATGACGACAATTCCGCATGCGATAAGCCGCAACGCCCTTCAGCAAATCGGAGTCGAGAATTTGGCCGTTCCTCCGAAAGCGCAAGCGATTGCTTTGCAAAAAGGACTGAGACTGGCAGGCGTGCATTATATCGATGTCGGCAATCCGAACCGGCGCAGGAGGATCCGCAACAATCCGTTGGAAGGCCTGATTGTGGGCGATCACTTGGAAGCCATTCACTGGATGTTAAAAAATACCGATCGGCGGGGACGATTTACCGATCTCAACCGCGCGAGAGGGATGGTGAATTGGTGAGAAAGAAAAAGGCAGGAAAGCCGAAAACCCGCAGCTTCAAGCCGTTGCGTCCGATTAAAGGCAAAGGGAAAAAAAGGTACGGATTTACCCGCATCAAAAAGCGGAGCCTGCGCCGGAGAAAAACGTCGGATTGGGCATCCAAAGCTTATACCGATGCAATTATAGACGGGATGCATTTCTCAGCCGATGGCAAGGTGCTTCTACACGAAGAAATGAACCGGAGCTGGCATGAATGGGCAAGACGAACCGGTTTTCATTCCCGTTCCGGAGAGTACTATCAAACCGTTGCCTCGCATTACTTGAACGGTTTCTGCCAACGTGCCGGTTTAAGTGCCGGAAATCTTTTGTTATGGGCGACTTCGAAAAGCGCATCGGCAGTCGTTTCGGTGATGAACGAGGAGGCTACGCTCGATGCCGTCATCGATCAGTTGGAACGCCTTCCGCTTCGCGAGCTGATTGTAGTGGTTAACGGTTCAAAGGATAAAAGCTTTTCGATTGCAAGAAATTCTCCCAAGACCAGAATCGTGTATTATCCGGAGGCGCTTGGCCATGATGTGGGGCGGGCCGTTGGCGCAAAGCTGACCGACACGCAGATCGTCTTGTTTATGGACGGGGACATTCCTTTACGGGCCGAGCAGCTTTTACCATTTGCGCAAGCGGTGGAAGAAGGCGCCGATGTTGTGCTCAATGATATATCCCGCCAAGTGGGGCTTTTTTACGAAAGGGACTCGGTTACGATCATCAAGGAATTTCTCAACCACTCCCTCGGCAGGCCTGATTTGCGCATGAATTCATTGACCGCAGTGCCTCATGTTTTGACGAGGAAGGCCTTGGATGCGATCGGGATCAAAAACTTGGCCGTTCCGCCCGTTGCCAACGCGCTGGCGATTCGACAAGGTTTGAATATCAAAACGGCAGCCGGTCCGGATGTCGTGTCCGGAAACAGGTTGAGAAAAGGCAACAGCGGCAGGCAAAATCCCGTCTCCGACATGATCGTGGGAGATCATTTGGAAGCTTTGGCGATGATGATGGAGCAGCAAGGCGAACGCTTGCATTTTCCGGATCATATCCGTAAAAGATCGCAGATCGGGGGAGCAGTGAGTTGAAAAAAACCAGCATAATCATTCCGACACACAACAAGCTGCCGCTCTTGAAAGATTGCGTGCTTTCCATTAAGGCGCATACGACAACGCCATATGAAATTATTGTGGTGGATAATGCGTCGACCGACGGCACGCCCGAGTACTGCATCGACGAAGGACTTGTTTTTATTTCCAACCCGGACAACCGGGGATTTCCCGGTCCATGCAACATGGCGTTGAAAATTGCGTCCGGCGATTCGTTGCTGCTTCTAAACAACGACACGATGGTGGCAGAGCACTGGCTGACCAATATGCTTGACGCGCTGTACAGCGGGGAGGATGTAGGCATCGTCGGTCCGATGTCCAATTTTGCCAGCGGCAAACAGCAGTCGCAGGAGCCGTACACGAATCTGCAGGATATGGCCGCGCTTTACGATACCCGGTATAAATCCCAATATCAGCAGGTGGAGAGATTAATCGGCCTTTGTTTTCTGTTCAAACGCGAATTGCTCGACCGCGTCGGTTATTTGGACGAACGCTTTTCTCCGGGTCATTTCGAGGACGACGATTACTGCTATCGCGCCAGACAGGCCGGCTACAGGCTGGTTATTGCCAAGGACACCTTTATTTATCATCACGGCAGCGCAAGCTTCAATGAACAGGGAGATGAGCGGCTGAAGGAGCTTCTGGCACGGAACCGTCGGCTATTTATGGAAAAATGGGGAGTGGATCCGCATTCATTTATTTAGACATTTCCCCGCCCCCGGATCGATTTTGGCAAAGGAAGTGATGGCTTTGAAAGGCGTAATTCTTGCGGGAGGCAAAGGAAGCCGGCTGAGGCCGCTGACGGAAACAATAAACAAGCATATGCTGCCGGTCGGACGCTATCCGATGATCCATTATGGCGTACAAAAACTGGCTGAAGCCGGAATTCGCGACATTTTGATTGTGATGGGCAAACAATCGGCCGGACTCTACACGGATTTTTTGGGGGACGGGGAAAAAT
>CAZESH010000210.1:0-7855 GCA_964514665.1 uncultured Caryophanales bacterium | reverse complement strand
TGATATCCTGTGTAGCAACTGCGGGAGCTGGCGGAAAACGCCGCACCGTTGGCAAATTCAAATATGCATATGGCGGCGGCGTTGCCCTTGTACCAAGAGCCCGCGGGATTATATTCGTGACAATAGACGGAAACAGGATCGGAGCCGGTGATGAACCTCGCTTGATCAAACGTATGGATCGCCATATCCAGGATCAACGGACTGTCCATCAGGTCACGGAACCCGCCGAAATGCGCACCGAGAAAAAAATCGGCGGCGATCATGCCGACCTCACCGATCGTATCGGAAGCGATCATGTGTTTGAGCGCCCGGATCTGCCGATTGTACCGGCGGTTCTGCATAACCGCATAAGTTTTGCCGCTCTGCTCGGCCGTCTGCAGCACCATCCCGGCCTCCTTCATGGATGCCGCCATCGGCTTCTCGCCCATGACGCTGCAGCCCATTTTCAATGCCGTGCTGACGATAGCCGCATGACTATCGGGTATGGTCACATCGAATACCAAATTTGCCCCGGTTTGCTCGATCGCCTGCTTGAGATCAACAAATACAGGCACGTTCAGCTTGAATTCGTCTGCCATCTTTTGTGCGTTCTCCAAGTTAACATCGATCAAAGCTACGATCTCTGCATCCTTGCGCGCAAGCGCATAACGTATCCAAGTCCGCGACATCCCGCCGCATCCGGCTACGGCTATCTTATAGATTCCCATGATTTTTCCTTCACTCCCGCAATTCGGAATAAAGATCTTTTTATTATACCTGAAACTATCGTAAAAGTTTTTGTTCAAAAGAGGGATTTCTGTTCCCGAGTTCGACTGCTTTCCGGCAAGGATGCGGGAATGTCCAGTCCGAACCTGACAGACCAAGAACCATCGAAGCATCACATAAAGGGAAGTTCTCCGACATTTCATGGTTCTAGGTCTCTCAGGTCCTCCCTTTAGCTACGGAAAGCAGACTCACTATGGAACAGAAATCCCTCTACGAAATGAATCAAACCCAAAACCAAAAACTGTGCAGAATACGCTATATCCACTTAAACTCACTTTGTCTTCAACCTGAAACCGTTTCCGGTCTTTCATGCGTTCAGCGCTGCGTTTCGGCGAAGGCGGCCATATACGCTCTTGCTTTGTCTGCGATCAGCGAAAAGACGTTTTTGGCGACCGCTTCCTTCGTGAGATCCGAGCCGATTCCCACGGCAAAGGCTCCGGCCTTGATCCAATCGGCCAAATTTTGCAGATTTACCCCGCCCGTCGGCATGATGTTGGCTTGCGGCAGCGGACCGTGAACGGATTTGATCATCTCCGGTGAATACAGATTGCCGGGGAAAAGCTTGACAACATCCGCGCCGTATTCAAGCGCGGTTTGAATTTCCTGAATCGTCATCGTACCGGGCATGAGCGGAATGCGGTAGCGGTTGCACAACAGCATCGTCTCGCGGCTGAACGATGGGGATACGACAAACCTGGCGCCGCTGTAGATGGTCATCCTCGCCGTCTCCGGATCAAGCACGGTTCCCGCGCCGATCACGACGTCCCCGCTCTCCGGATAAGCCGCCGCCAACTGCTCGATCGCCTGCAGCGCAGACGGAACGGTCATCGTAATCTCGATGATTTTTATCCCGCCTTCGATCGCCCGTTCGGCCATCTGCCGCACTTCCGCCGCACTTCCGCCGCGAAGCACGGCGACAACGCCCGCTTCCTTGATTTGTTGAAGTGTTCTGAGCTTTTTCATTATCTGACCATCCAACCTCCGTCTACACATAGGATTTCGCCATTCATATAATCGGACGCCGCTGAAGCCAAGAAGATGAAAGGACCTTTCAGGTCTTCCGCTGTCCCCCAGCGGTTCGCCGGTATCCTCTCCAATATTTGCTTGCTGCGCACAGGATCGTTCCTGAGCGCTTCGGTATTGTCCGTGCTCATATAACCGGGCGCAATGCCATTGACTTGAACGCCCTTTCCGGCCCATTCATTGGCCAGCGCCTTCGTTAAACCGGCTATTGCATGTTTGCTTGCAGTATAACCGGGCACATTGATGCCGCCTTGAAAAGAGAGCATCGAGGCCACGTTGATGATTTTTCCCGAGCCCGACTTGATCATCTCCCTGCCTGCCAGCTGGCACAACACGAATGCGGAATTGAGATTGACGTCCAGCACGTCCTGCCAATCCTCGTACCGATGCTCTGCCGCAGGCGTCCTGCGAATAATCCCGGCATTATTCACGAGAATGTCGATGCGGCCGAAAGCAGCCAGCGTCCCCTCTATGATCGCGGGAAGCCTGCCGCGGTCGCTTAAATCCGCCTGTATCGCCAATGCTCTGCGGCCAAGCGCCTTTACTTCCCGTTCGGTTTGCCCGGGCGGCGACTGGTTGGTGACCAGCACCGTATCCGCCCCCGCTTCCGCAACAGCGATTGCCGCCGCTTTACCCAATCCGCGGGCCGCCCCGGTAATTACTGCTACTTTACCAGATAAATCAAACAGCTTCAATCCGATCTCCCCTTCTCCGATTTCTTGTTAATGACTTTCGATATCCATGGGCGCGCGTTCGATTCTCACCGCAAGCCGCTCGTACTTGTTTGCCGTCTGCGCGTCCAAACCTTCGTCAGTTATAAAGCAATGGATGTCCCCCAGCGCGGCAAACGTCAGCAGAGCGCCCTTGTTGAATTTGCTGTGATCGGCTAAACAGAAAATTTCTTTGGCACAGCTCATGAACACCTTCTTGAGCTCCATCAGCTCGCTGGTAAAAATGGTCAGTCCATATTCCGGATGAATACCCGTGGCAGACAGAAAAAGCTTATGTACGTTGAGCCGCTTGACCCATTCGACGGCGTTATTGCCGATCAACAGATTATGATGCCGGGTTCCACCAGGCACCACCAATCGAACCTGATCCTTGCCGGCAAGCTCGCGGATGATCATAAGATCGTTAGTCAGCACCGTAACGGGGATGTTTTTCATCCTCTTCGCCATTTCTAGCGTCGTGCTGCCGGCATCCAGCGCGATAATGTCTCCGGGACTGACATACTGCAGGGCATATTCGGCAATCGCCGTCTTTTCCCGCCGGTGTCTCGTGTTCGGAATCTGAATCGGAAGCAAGCTGTCCTCTCCCCGATCTTCCAGTATGGCTCCGCCATGTATGCGCTTGAGCAGTCCTTTCTCCTCCAGTTTCTCCAAGTCCTCGCGGATTGTCTTCTCGGTAACTTCAAACAAGGCGCTAAGTTCGGAAACCTTGACCGAGCCCGATTCCTGCAGAAGCTCGACGATTTTTCGATGGCGGGCGGCAGCCAGCATGAACATTCCTCCTCAAAAGCTTCAATCCGTTATTTCAAACGGTCCATGGGCACGATATCCATATCCTTGAATGTGTAATTTTCTCCTGCCATTGCCCAAATAAAAGCATAATTTCTCGTACCTGCTCCGGAATGAATCGACCAGCTCGGAGAAATTACGGCCTGCTCATTTTTCACGACCAGATGCCTCGTTTCCTCGGGTTCGCCCATAAAGTGAAAAACTCTGGCATCCTCTTGAACGTCAAAATAAAGATAAGCCTCCATCCGGCGGTCATGCGTATGAGCCGGCATCGTGTTCCATACACTGCCCGATTTCATCACCGTAACGCCCATCATCAGCTGACAGCTTTGCAAGCCGTCGGCATGAATGTATTGGTAGAGCGTCCGCTCGTTGGAGTTTTCAACCGAACCCAAGTGGTTCGGGGTTGCTTTCTCAAGCGATGCCTGCTGTACCGGTATGACGGCGTGGGCGGGCGCCGAGCAGAAATAAAGCCTTGCCGGATTGGACGGGTCCATGCTGGAAAAGCTCACTTTTTCATTTCCTTTGCCCACGTACAGCGCATCCAAGCGGGACAATTCATAGCTTTGTCCTTCGACTTCGATCATGCCGTCTCCGCCTATATTGATAAAACCGATCTCGCGGCGCTCCAAGAAATATTCCGTTTTCAACGCATCCGCCGCTTCAAGCTCCAGCCTCTGCTTTACAGGCACGATACCGCCTACGATCATGCGGTCATAATGCGTGTAAACCATTGCCAGCTTATCGTCCTGAAACAAATTTTCAATCAAAAATTCCTTTCGCAGCCGTTCGGTAGTGTACGTTTTAAAATCCGTCGGATTCGTCGCATAGCGGACTTCCATTCTCTAAAACCTCCTAAAATGTTCGTTTTAGTTCGTTTTTATTTTATCATACAAAAACGAACAATAGGAGAACTTTTTCATCCTGTCATTTGAAGATTGTTCACTGCCGCAATTTCTGCAGGATGCAACTTTCCGGCATGCCGCGGCACAATGCAATGAATCGATTTGGAAGCAAAAATCCCCTGCGGGAGAGCGAACACGGCAGTGACCGTTTGCTCTTCCGCAGGGGATTGCTCATTTCAGCAAATCTCTTATTGTTTCCTCCCACCGCTCAATGACTGACGGTGCGTCTTTTAATTCGATGCGCACCCCGGAACGGATATCGGCATATTTGGCGATATCCGTTCTGCAGTCCGCCACCTCCGCTGCAAAGCGTTCCCTCGCATGACGGGCTTCCTGCAGCATCGGCAGTAGCTGCGCGGCAAGCCGTACGTAGAACGCTTTCCCGTTGTAAACGGCGACAAGCATCGCTTTGCCTGTACGGATCAAGTTATGGGCCGTCGTCGTGTTCACCCATAGCCCCAGCCTCAACGAACTGCGATTTATGGCCACCAGCTCGCCGACGCTGATCATCGCCGCATGCGGCCAGCCGTCCTCGCTCACCGTCAGCAGCTGCATAGCCTCGTGCCGCTTGTCGGCGAGATTGGTTCCGTCCAGCAGACGATACAGCTCATCGGGAAGCTCAGATGCGGACATGATTAATTCCTCCTCTTAATCCTCAACCCGCGAACACCCTACCACTCCATCGGCAATCCTACGTAATTTTCCGCAAGACTGGTTGATGCCGCCCGTGAAGAAGTCACATAATCGAGTTCAGCCAATTGGATGCCATACTCAAATGTACTGTGTTTGGGGTTGCGATGCAACATCGTGGTCATCCACCAGGAGAAGCGCTCCGCCTTCCATACGCGCCGGACGCAGATTTCGGAGTAGCGATCAAGCATTTCCGTCGCTCCGGACTTATAAAATTCCCCAAGTCCGCGCGAGAGAACCTGCACATCCGTGGCAGCCAGGTTCAATCCTTTGGCCCCGGTCGGGGGAACGGTATGGGCTGCATCGCCGGCAATGAAAAGCCGGCCGTATTGCATCGGCTCGCAGATAAAACTGCGCATGGCCACGATATTCTTCTGCGTAATCGGACCGTCCTGCAGCTGCCAGCCGTCCTTGGTCTCGGTTCTCGCTTTCAGCTCCGTCCAGATCCGGTCATCCGACCAGTTGTTGATATCATCCTTGGGATCGACCTGGATATAGTAGCGCTGCAGTTCCTCTGAACGCGTGCTGAGCAGGGCAAAGCCCCGTTCATGATTGGAGTAGATCAGCTCAGGAGCTGCCGGCGGCGTTTCCGTGAGAATGCCCAGCCAACCGAAGGGATAAATTTGATGATGCTCGATCCTGCTGTCCTGCGGAATCGCCTGCCGGCTCGGGCCGTGGAAGCCGTCGCAGCCGGCAATAAAATCACAGTCCAGCTCCTCCAGCTCTCCGCCGGGCTCGCGGCGGAAACGGATTTTGGGAGCCGAGGACTCCAAATCGTGCAAGCTTACGTCATCGACATTGAACAGGATTTCCCCGCCTGCTTGCAGCCTGGCCGCAACCAGATCCTTGATGACCTCGTGCTGGGCATAGATCGTTATTTTCTGTCCGGTAAGCTCTTGAAAGTCAATCCGGTGTCGGGTTCCATTGAACTGCAATTCTATCCCGTCGTGGAAAAATCCTTCACGCATCATGCGGTCGCCAAGGCCCAGCTCATTGATCATATCGACCGTCACTTGCTCCAGCACGCCTGCGCGGATCGTGCCTTCAATCTCTTCACGGGTTCTTCGTTCCAGAATGACCGATTCGATGCCCTGCTGATGAAGCATATGGGAAAGCAGCAGTCCTGCCGGCCCGGCTCCGATAATCCCTACTTGTGTACGCATATAAAATCTCCTTTTCGAAAAATTATGGAAGCGCTTACTCCAAAACATACTTTTATGTTATAGTAAGAATAATCACAATAAAAGAGTTAGTTTCTTTCATGCGGAACAAACTATTTTTTTTGAAAGGTGCCGCCCATGAATAATGCTGGAAATGCTTATCCGATTGTGCAATCCGTGCAAAACGGCCTTAAAATTCTGCGTTTATTTTCTTTGGAAAAATCCGTGTGGGGAATAACCGAAATCGCCAATGCCCTGCAATTGCATAAAACCACAGTAAGCCGATTGGTCAGTGATTTGGTGAAAGAAGGCTATTTGGAAAAAACCGGGGTGAAATACCGCCTTGGCTTGTCACTGCTATGTCTTAGCGGCGTGATTACATCTCACCTGGAAATTCACCGCGAGGCGAAAGCGCCATTAACCGAGCTGGTGGAAAGGCTGGAGGAAACCGCGCACATTTCCATTCTCGAAAGTCCCGACATCACTTACCTGCACAAAGTGGAATGCCGGCATCCGGTCCGGCTGCAATCCCGTGTAGGCAAAAAAAACCCCGCCTCCTGCACGAGCTCGGGAAAAGTACTGTTGGCTTTTCAAAGCGACAAAATCGTTCAGGAGCTTATTGACGCAGGACTGCCCCGCATGGGTCCCAACAGCGTAACCGAACCCGGGGCCTTTCTTCGGGATTTGCAAAAAGCGCGGCAGCAGGGCTATGCGGTGTGCATCGACGAAATGCATGAGGACGTCGTCAGTATTGCTGCGCCGATCCGCGATTATACCGGTGAAATCATTGCCGCCGTAAGTGTCGCGGGACCGAGACAGCGCATAACCGAACCCAAGATCCCGCTGTTTGTGGATGAAATCATCAAAGCCGGACGGAAGATTTCGGAAAATTTGGGCTATCTTGAATCGATCTATCGGAAAGGAGACGAATAGCATGAGATATTCGGCACTTAAAAGCGAACCCCTTTCTTCCATGCGCAATACACTCCGTCTGCTGAATTTATTCACCATGGATGAGCCCGAGTTAAATCTCAGCGAATTGGCCGAAAAGCTTGAAATCGGAATCAGCACGGCTTACCGCCTGACCGCCGCCTTGATGCAGGAAGGGTTCCTGGCCAAGGATCCGGTATCCAAAAGATTCCGTCTCGGGGCCTCCATTCTGGGAATGGGCAGCATTATCACCGCACAGTTCGAGCTTTGCCGTTTTTCCGCACCGGTCTTGGAAAAGCTCGCGGCCGAAAGCGGCGAGTCCGCCCATCTGTCGATCATGAAAGGCAATCAAGTGATCTATCTGCAAAAGGTGGACAGCACCCACCACGTCCATCTGCTTTCGCATATCGGCAGACAAAATCCCGTACACTGCACAAGTACGGGACAGGTCATCCTGGCTTACCAAACGGATTCTTTGATCGATCAGGTCATCGGACAGGGACTGCCGCCGTACACAGCGAAAACCGTTACTTCCCCGCAGAAATTCAAGGAGCTGCTGTCAGCGGTCCGCAAGCAGGGATATGCGCTGAGCGTGGAAGAAATGCATATGGGAATCTCCTCCATCGCGGCGCCGGTTCATGAACCGTCCGGTCAGGTGACGGCCTCGGTCAGCATTGCCGGGCCGGCTTCCCGCATCCATTTGCACAAAGCGCCAAAGCTGGTTCAGCTTGTGAGGAAAGCGGCAGACGACATTTCCGCAAGCCTCGGGCGCTGATCCGCAGTTTCTTCAGGCTTGCAGCGGCGCTTCCGCCTGCCGCGGTTCGGAAATGTTCTTCTGCAAAATGAATGCCACAATACCGAGAAA
>CAZESH010000209.1:0-7914 GCA_964514665.1 uncultured Caryophanales bacterium | reverse complement strand
CCAGCGTCATGAGCGTCGCTTGGGCTCGGAGTGGTGTATAAGAGACAGGGGTGGGGCCGACGAAGTAGCCTTTTTCATTGCACGCCGCATCTTTACGACCGTCGCGCACCAATATTGCGCCTTCTTTTTCCCCGATTTCAATATATTTCACCGTGCGTTCTTTATGCGATTGCCGAATGACCGGCCCAAGGAATACGCCTTCCTCCAGCCCGTTCCCGATTTTGAGCGTATCGGCAGCTTCTACCAGCTTTTGTACCAACGGCTCCGCAATATCGCCGACCGCCACGATGACCGAAGCCGCCATGCAGCGTTCGCCGGCGGAACCGAATGCCGCATTGATCATCTGGTTCACCGCCAAATCCAGGTCCGCATCCGGCATCACGATCGAGTGATTTTTGGCTCCCGCCAATGCCTGCACCCGTTTGCCGTGTGCAGCACCTGTTTTGTATACATACTCGGCCACCGGTTGGGAACCGACAAAAGAGATCGCGGCTATCTCCGGATGCTCCAACAACCCGTTGACCACATCATGGGCTCCGTGTACGATGTTGAAGACGCCATCCGGCAAACCTGCCTCTTGAAACAATTCAGCCAAGCGATTGGCCAATAGCGGGGTCCGCTCGGAAGGTTTCAGGATGAAGGTGTTGCCGCAAGCGATCGCCAGCGGGAACATCCAGGAAGGAACCATCATCGGGAAGTTAAAGGGCGTAATCCCGCCCACAACCCCGATCGGATAACGGTACATGCTGGACTCAATATTTGTTGCAATATCCGGAAGTTGTTTGCCCATCATCAACGTTGGCGCACCGGCTGCAAATTCCACACATTCAATGCCGCGCAGCACTTCACCGTGCGCTTCATTGTAGCTTTTCCCATTTTCTATCGTAACCAGGCGAGCAAGCTCATCCCAGTGATCCACCAGCAGTTGTTGATATTTAAACAGAATGCGTGCACGCTTGGGAACCGGTGTTTGGCTCCAGGTTTTGAACGCTTCTTTTGCGCTGGCTACTGCACGATCCAAATCTTCACGATTGGACAGGGGAACATGGGCCAGAATTTCTTCCGTAGCCGGGTTTGGAACCCCTTCTGTTTTCTCGGATGCAGCATCCACCCATTGCCCGCCAATAAAGTTTTTCAGTGTTTGTTCCGTTGTTGGATTTGACATTCCCTATTTCTCCCTTCCCTTATTTCGCTTCATTGTTTTTGAATTTACGAATATGGCTTTCAATTTGATCCACGGTCGGCATGGCGTCGGAACAGCTGTGGCTGGAAACGACAATGGAAGCTGCACCCGCACCGTACTCCATCGCTTTGGGAATCTCCCAACCTTGCATGAGGCCATAGATAAAACCGGCGGCATAGGAGTCGCCTGCGCCGAAGGTTTTCACCACCTGAGCCGGAAAAACTGTCCCCGTAAAACTTTCTCCCTCTTTGGTGTAGGCGATGGAACCCTCTTTGCCGTGCTTGATGACAACAATTTTGGCATGATAATCAAACCATTTCCTCGCTGTCACAAAATCATCTTTGTCCGGATTTGCTTCAAAGCGCTCCATCAGATCGAATTCTTCTCTTGTCCCGATGATGACATCGCATTTTTCCGCTGCCAAATTATAATAGACCGCCGTCTCTGCCGGCGAAGGCCAGGTATAAGGCCGATAGTCGATGTCGAAAAAGACGATCGTCTGATGTTTGCGCGCATACTCCAGCGCCAAAAAAACGGCTTCCCGTGAAGGACTTTGGGCAAGCGCCGTCCCGGAGATCAACAAAGCTTTGGCCTGTTGGATATAGGCTTCATCGATGTCTTGGGGTTGCAATTTGAGATCGGCCACATTGTCGCGGTACATGAGAATGCTGCAATCCGTCGGGCTTTTGATTTCCGTAAAGGCCAGCCCCGTGACGCTTCCCGATGGGTCTGTGATCACATTCGAACGGTCAATTTGATTTTTCTCCAGATAGTTGGCGATAAATCTACCCATCTGATCGTCGCTGATTCTGCCGATAAATCCCGTTTTCATGCCTAACCGGGACATGCCGATCGCAATGTTCGCCGGCGACCCGCCGACATATTTGGTAAAGGTGACGGTCTCCTCCATCGGACGATGGATTTCATTGGCATTTAAATCGACGCAAAGTCTCCCAAGGGCGATAAAATCAAGCGGCTTTTGGTTGTTGAAATTCAAAAGGTTCATCATGATCTCTTCTTTCCGAAATAATCTTTTATTTTACTTTTTGTTGAAAAATCCACGCATGGTCCGGATCATTATGGAACTTCCAGATGCGTACCGGTCCTGCCATCACATTTAAATAGTAGAGCTCATAACCGGGCGGGGCGGAAACCGGATGATAGCCTCCCGGCACCAATACCGCATCGCCGTTCTTGATGATCATCGTCTCGTCGAGCGAGCGGTCGTCGGTATATACGCGCTGTACGGCAAAGCCATGCGGCGGTTGTATCCGGTGATAGTAGGTTTCTTCCAAAAACGACTCTTCCGGAAGACGATTTTCGTCATGCTTGTGCGGCGGATAACTGGACCAATGGCCTTCCGGCGTAAACACTTCGACGACCAGCAAGCTGTCCGCCGCTTTGCCTTCCGGCAAAATGTTATGAATCTTACGTTCGATATTGCCGGCGCCGCGGAATTCCACGTCCACATCCCCCGGGGCGATCAACCTGGCCGGGTAGGTTCCCTTTCCCGGAGCCAAACAAACCGCCAGTTCCAAATCGCTCACTGCTTCCACCTCATAATGATCGCCGGAGGGAACATAAACGGAATAGGGCGGGATTTTTTCAAACACGCTCATCCGCTCGCCGATGTTTTCCCAGGTTTCTTTGGCGGTCGCCACGGTGGCTTTTCCGGTCAGAACAACGAGACAAACCTCTTGATCTCCGGTTTCATGTTTCAATGTCTGCCCTTGCTTTAAGGCATAAACCTTAAAGCCGACATACGTCCAACCCGCGGATTCGGGCGTGATGGCCAGCACTTTTCCATCTTGTTCCGGCTCCGCCAAACTGGGAACGATGAGTTTCGACATCTTGACACTCCTTTTCAAATGAATTTTAATATTGCCTTGCCTGCTTCAAGTTGTTCTCTTTATGTTGGTAAGCTTCCTGGACCTTCGCATTGCCTGAAACTCCGGCAACGCCCACATGCCACCAAGATTCATAACCTTTTGTCATCGTCTTCGGCAGCACTTTGATATCCAGCAGCGTGGAAACGGTTTGCTTTTTCGAATCTTCGACGGCTTCCCGCAACTCTTCCAAGGTATGCACCTTATACGTTTTGACGCCATATCCGGCCGCGCATTGGGCAAAATCTATGGGTATCAAACGGCCGTCCAGCCTTCCGCTTTCCGGGTTTCGATAGCGGAATTCGGTGCCATAGCTGCTCATGCCGTTCTCCATTTGCAGATTGTTGATGCACCCATTCGAGGCGTTGTCAAACAACAGCACATTGATTTTTTTGCCTTCCTGCATGCTGGTCACCAATTCGGAATGCAGCATGAGGTAGCTGCCATCCCCCACCATGGCATAAACCTCTTTATCCGGTTCGGCCAGTTTGATGCCAAGCGCGCCGGAAATCTCGTAGCCCATACAGGAGTAGCCGTATTCCATATGGTAGGTGTTCGGCCGACGGGATTCCCACATTCGCTGCAGATCTCCCGGAAGACTTCCCGCCGCTCCAATGATAATCGCATCCGCATCCAGTTGTTTGTTCACTTGGCCGATCACTTCGGTTTGCGTGAGACGGGATCGATAGATTGCTGCAAATTCAGGCAGCACCTCATCCAGTTGACCGGAGATTTCCGGTGTAAAGTTCTGTTCGGTATAACGAATATGTTGAAGCCGATTCAACTCCGTCTGCCATTGCTCTTTTGCGGCTTTGATTTCATGCGCATAGCCCGAAACGTATCCGGTTTTTTCAAGTTCTATGGCTAATTCCTCAAGGGCTAATTTGGCGTCTGCCACAATCTTGACGGCATCCAGTTTGCTCGCATGATACTGGGAAACGTTGATCGTCAAGAAATCCACTTGCGGATGTTGAAACAATAGCTTGGAGGATGTCGTGAAGTCGGAATAGCGGGTGCCGACTCCGATCACGAGATCCGCTTCTTTCGCCAAGAGGTTGGCCGCCAGGTTGCCGGTTACCCCGATTCCTCCCAGATTGTAGGCATGGGAACTTTCAACCGCGCTTTTGCCGGCCTGTGTTTCTCCGTACGGAATATGGAACTTTTCGGCAAAGCGCTTTAACGCGTCCGCCGCTTCGGAATAGCGGACTCCGCCGCCGCAGATCAGAATCGGTTTTTTCTTGCCCCGGATCAGCTCCACCGCATCCTTCAGATCGGCTGCAGTCGGAATGCGGCGTTCTATGCGATGAATGCGTTTTTGGAAAAAGGATTCGGGATAATCATAGACTTCCCCCTGAACATCCTGAGGCAGGGAGATCGTTACCGCTCCTGTATCGGCCGGATCGGCCAGAACGCGCATGGCATGGATCATCGCCGTCATCAACTGTTCCGGCCGGTTGATCCGATCCCAATATTTGCTGACGGCGCGAAAGGCGTCATTGGTTGTCAGGGTCAGATCATGTTCATGTTCCACCTGCTGCAGAACCGGATCCGGCTGCCGGGTGGCAAACGTATCGCTTGGCAGCAATAATACCGGAATGTTGTTGGCGGAAGCGGTTGCGGCAGCCGTGACCATATTGGCCGCTCCCGGACCCACAGAAGAGGTGCAGGCCATGATTTGCTTGCGATGCTTTTGTTTGGCAAAGGCTACGGCAGCTTGTGCCATTCCCTGCTCATTTCTTCCTTGGTAAACTTCAAGGTCGCCGGAATCCTCTTCCAACGCTTGACCGATCCCGACCACATTCCCATGGCCGAAAATCGCGAAGATCCCTTTGACGAATTTGTCTTCTTTTCCGTCAAATTCAACATACTGCTGATTTAAAAACCGGATTAACGCTTGGGCCGTTGTTAATCGAATCGTTTTCATTTTTCCACCCTCTCGATTCCCCGCAAATTATCGGCATAACTCCTGAGTTACTCTTTCAAGCATGAACTTACTGGATTCATCCGCTCTGTGTTCCTCGCCAAATACGGCAATCGTTACGATGCCATCGTACTTCATCTCGCGTAATTTCGAGAAAACCACATCCCAGTTGATATCACCCTTGCCGATATCCAAATGCTGATGCACGGTGGCATGGACCCCAGGGGGATTCACGACGTATCGAAGACATGAGGAGGCTTTATGATTAAACGTATCGGCAATATTGATATGCTTTAACTTCGAGCCTGCATATTCCAACATGGAAGCGATATCGCCTTTACCGTCATCGTAGAAGAAGGTGTGCGGCACCGCGTAAAAGTATCCCACAAAATCTTTATCCAACCCCCGGAGCAGGTCCACCGCCTCGTTGTTCCGTTCAATAAAATCATAGGGATGGGCTTGGATATGAAGCTCGATCCCTTCCCTTTCTATAATGGGAAGCAATTCTTCCATGGATCGCATGAACATTTGTTCGCAAACAAACGGTTTATCATTATGACCGGTAAATTCTGAATTCAATACGTCAACGTCCATCTCGACAGCCACTTCGATGCAGCGTTTCCAGTTTCGAACTGCCGCTTCCCGATCCGCTTCATCCGGACCCGCCCAATGCTGCATGGGCAGCAAGGATGAAAGTTTTACACCCGTATCGCGCAAAGCCTTTTTAAACTCTTTGATTCGGGTTTTATCCACGCGAGGATATTTATAAAATGGAAAAAAGTCGTCTCTCGGTGACAGCTCGATGTATTCATAGCCCAGTTCAGCGGTCTTCTCAACCATTTCGGGAATCGGGAGATGTCTGTACATATAAGGATCCAAGGCAATCTTCATTTTTAGACACCTCCTGCCACACTTAAGTTTCGATCATAAAACGAAGGGCGTTCCGGCATGGATATGGAAACGATTTGACCCGAATGCTTAGCGTTTATGCAAGCATCCGCCGTTACGGCCTGCACATAACCGTCCCAGGCTGACGGCCCATTGATTTCGCCTTTTAACACGGAATTGATCCAGTCCTGAAGTTCGGCATCATAGGAATCAATA
Organism: uncultured Caryophanales bacterium; assembly: GCA_964514665.1. Taxonomy (GTDB): domain Bacteria; phylum Bacillota; class Bacilli; order Paenibacillales; family KCTC-25726; genus CAZESH01. Next base: position 1,820 of record CAZESH010000209.1, on the reverse strand, counting down.
AAACGTTGTTTCCAATCTGTCAGAATCTCGGTTGAAAGCTTGGCTTCACTGCGTAAAAGCACGCTGGATGGCTCGGGTAAATTGGCGATCCCCGTTTCACCGACAACCTGGCATTGAATATCATATCCATATTGGCAATTCACGAATATTTCCGTGTCGATCCGGATTCCCTTTGTGGTCTCCAGTAAAATAATAAGCGGGTCCTGCAATCCTTTTTCCGCCATACGCGTAATTCTGGGGGCGATGACCTGGGCTGAAACATAATCGTCATCCAGCAGCCACCGCAAAACATCGATTTCATGTACAAAAGAATCGGTAATCGCCATATCGCCGCCAAAGTTCGTAACGGATGGATTGCGGTGCGCACAATGCACCATTAACGGCTCGCCGATTTTACCGTTGTCGATGACGTTTTTTAATGCGAGATACCCTTGATCGTATCGACGCATATAGCCGACCTGAACCAACGGTTTGCCGTGTGCAACCTCGGCTTCCACGATCTTCAAACTTCCCTTGGCAGTCGTTGCCAGCGGTTTCTCACAGAACACCGGTTTGCCCGCGGCAATGGAAGCCAAGACGAATTCCTCATGAGTAGGGCCCCAGGAAGTTACTAAAATGGCATCGACATCAGCGGCATGAATCACGTCATGACCATTTGAGTACACCTTTGCCTCAATCTTTTCGTTTTCAACCACTGCGTTCGCTTGTTCATGATTAACGTCTGTCACTGCAACAATCTTGGCTCCTGATAAAGTATAAGTGATTCTATGAATATGATCCCGACCGATGGCACCTGTGCCGATAACGCCAATTCTTAAAGTCACGGTAAAATCCTCCCTTTTGTGTAATCGTCCCGTCAGCTGTAAGCAAGCTCCAATATTCTTTCTTGATTCGCTTCCGTCCGGGTTAACTCGCCTTTTTTAGAGCCTTCATGCATTACGACGATCCTGTCGCTCATGCCCAAAACCTCCGGAAGCTCGGATGAGATCATGATAATCGCCTTTCCGGTCTGCACCAGCCTGGACATCAATTTATGAATTTCCGATTTGGCGCCCACATCGATCCCGCGTGTAGGTTCGTCTAAGATGAGAATATCCGGGTTATTCAACAGCCACCTCGCCAACAGCACCTTTTGTTGATTGCCGCCGCTCAAGTTCACGATTTTTTGATCCAGGCTCGGGGTCTTGATGCTCAGACGTTCCACGAACAGATTGCACATCTGTTTGATCAGCTTGCCTTTGAGCAGCCCTGATTTGTTGATATACTCGTCGATGCTTGACATAATCATGTTGTCTCTGACAGTTAAAGGAAGGAACGCGCCGGTAATTTTGCGGTCCTCTGTCAGCAAGCCGATTTTATGCTTGATGGCGTCGCGGGGAGAAGCGATTTTCACCTTTTTCCCATTCACATGGATCTCGCCGGAATCAGGCGGGTATATGCCGAAAATACTTTCAATGACTTCCGTTCTGCCGGATCCCATCAGCCCGGCAATCCCCAGAATCTCTCCTTTTCTTACCTCAAAGCTGATATTTTTAAATTTGCCTGCACGGGACATGTTTTGCACGGATAACGCGACGTCCCCGATTTCCGCCTCTTCTTTGTCAAAAATCTGCTTGATCTCGCGACCGACCATCATCCGGATGAGCGATTCCTGATCGGTCTCGCTTGCCGCTTTGGTTCCGATGTATTGGCCGTCCCGAAATACGGTGATGTCATCGCAAATCCGGAAAATCTCATCCATTTTGTGCGAGATGTAAATGATCGTCACGCCTTTTTCTTTCAATGAGGCGATGATTTCAAACAAGTGCTCGACCTCTTTG
>CAZESH010000208.1:0-7916 GCA_964514665.1 uncultured Caryophanales bacterium | reverse complement strand
ATGCCGTAGAATAGATTCCTTTTACTACAGGGGAATTCTCCTCGGGATCCTGTTTTACGAAGCCATCGCTTTGTTCGGGTGCCTGGTTGTTCCCGGAGGGCTGCGTAATCGGCTGCTGCTGCGGTTGTAAAACGATTTTTGCCATTTGCTCCAGCGTCAGGTCAGGCTGGCTTGCGGAGAAATTTCCTAAAAGTAACAATAATGACGCCAATAAGATTTCCATGAATTCTCTTCTCCCCCATCGGATAGCATACCTACATTATATGACAAAAACCGACGAGAATCACAAGGGTGATTTATGCCAAATCGCGGTAATATTTTCACAGTAAAAACGTACAGCAGCTTTCGACCAGAAGGAGATCTTGCCATGAGAAAGCAGTTGAATGCTTTAAAAGCCATGTACTTTTCATACTATGCGCTGAATGCCGTGCTTCTCCCTTTTTTACCCTTATATTTTCAGCAAAAAGGATATACCTCCATGCAAATCGGCTTGCTTATGATGATGGGGCCGTTTGTTGCGGTTTTTGCCCAGCCCGTATGGGGCTATATCAGTGATCGGCTTCGTACGGTAAAGGCGATAATTGCTATTTTATGGGGGCTGACTATAGCTGTCAGCGTAGGATTGTTCCTTGCGGGATCGTTTATGGAAGCTTTTGCCTTTTCCTTGCTGCTGTATTTTTTTATGATGCCTTCTGCTCCGTTGATTGACAGCATGACGATTCAAACCGCAATAAGGGAAGGAAGAAGCTATGGGAGCGTGCGGCTGTGGGGATCGACGGCTTCATGGTGATCGCCGTTGTAACCGGATGGATTCTGACGCACATCGGCGGAATTGTCCGGCTGCCTTACTTGTACTGGGGGCTCTGGTTGATTCCGATCATTAGTATTCTGTTTCTAAAAGACCAGCCTGCAGAAGGTATGAAAATATCACTGAAAAGCTTGGGAGTCGTGTTTAAAAACCGTGATTTCTTGTGGTTTTTGTTTCTTGTTATGATCATATCGATTCCGCACCGCATGAATGACAGTTTTTTCGGGCTCTATCTGCACCATTTGGGCGCCTCGAATTCCTTTGTGGGATGGGCGTTTGCGGCGTCTGCCGGAAGCGAGATTCTCGTGTTTGTTTACATAGGGAAATTGCTGAACAAATTTCACGAATTGGCGCTGCTTGGCGTAATTGCCATTTTCTATATGTTTCGCTGGCTCTCCTATGCCCTGATCGCAAGTCCGATTGTGATAACATTTCTGCAGCTGTCGCATGGGATTACTTTTGCTGCATTTTGGAGCGTAGCCGTCCTATATCCGACCAAATTGATTCCTGATCATATGCGATCGACCGGTCAGTCGCTGTTGGCGGCGGTGTTTATCGGCGTCGCGGGGATTTTGGGAGGGCTTGTCGGAGGATGGATTCAGGAACTCTTCAGTTGGTCGGCGATGTATTTGTTCGGAGCCGCTACGGCAGCTGCAGCCGCGATCCTGTTTTTTGCTACGCACGCCTATTATCTAAAGCGCGGTACTGCTGCAGATATGGACACGTTTGCGAATAATATCGAGTAAGAGGGGAACGTTCCGATTCGGATTCTCTTGCTTTCCGCAAGGATGCATGTATGACCAGTCCTAACCTGACAGACCAAGAACCATCGAAGCCTATGCTAAGATCAAGAGAAAATACAATTTTTTATCCTGCGGGAGTGAATAAGAAAAAAGACGCCTTCAATGAAGGAAGGCGTCTTTTTGATGTTCGTAAATGCTGTATTGAATAATCTCGATCGCTTCGTCCGCATTGAGTTTCTCCAAGCCGTCACGGAGCACGATCGTTGAATCCAATTCACCCGGCTTTAAGCAATTGTAAAGCTCGGGGGTGAATTCCATAACGATTCTGGAAAGCTTTAATGTCATCATTTCCACAAAAATCACCCTTCCCATCGAATTTTGATAAACCGATAGAACTGTAATCTTGGAAACCTGTTTTAAAAAGCCAGAATATTATGAAATTATGAATAAAGTATAGCATAGAACAAAAGGTTTTCACACAGGCAATTATTTGGATTTTCTAAAATCTCCGATTACGCCTACGGTTTCCACGATATTCACCCAAGCTTTCGGATCCGTATCGCGGATAATTTTTCTGAGTTCAGCCAACTCGTAGCGGGTAGTCACGGTCATCAGCATATCTTTGGAAATATGGGAAAATGCGCCTTCTGTTTTGATGATCGTTACACCGCGGGGAAGCTTCAGCAGTTTGTCCAGCATCAGTTCGGTTTTGTTGGTCACGATAAAGCATGTCACCTTGATGTGCCGGACATGAATGGTGTCGACAATTTTTCCCGTAATATAGATCGACAGCATGGAATAAAGCGCCGAATCCCAATTGTCCGGATAGCCCAAAGCCAGTATCACAACGGCATTCAGCATAAACAAGACGGAGCCGAGCGGGAAATCCCTTTTTCTCGTGAGAATCCAGCCTACAATGTCAAAGCCGCCCGTTGAGCCTCCGTTTCTCAAGGTGAAGCCGGTGCCGATTCCTACCAGAACGCCGCCGAAAACCGAGCCAAGGATGGGGTCGCGAATAAATTCGTGCACCGGAAACAGCTGCATGAACCAGGTCGTGCTGACTACGGATACGACGCTGATCAGGATAAACCGTTTGCCGATGATGAACCATCCGGTTATGATAATCGGCAAATTAAACAGCAGATAAAGCAGTCCGATATTCCAATTCGCCAAATAACCGACAAGCATGGATATCCCCGATACTCCTCCGCTGAGCAGCTGATGGGGGACAAGAAAAAGGTTGAACCCTACGGCGATCAGCGCCGAGCCGAAAATAGCGACAATGTATCCGCCGGCGCTTCTCCACAAATTTGAAATCAAATGCGAACACCTCTTCAGGATCGAAATTTCGTCCAAAGAGATTGTAACATTATTGCAGCAGTCAAACCAAATTCAATAAACTGCGCGGGTTTCTTCATCCGTACAGGATTGGCGGTAATTATCGGAATAGGACTGGCAATTGTCGGAAAGAGTGTGTTATACTACAAAGGATATTCTTAAGTACGGATAGTGTTTTCCTCCGTTAAGGTTAAGGAAAATGCTTTTTTCTTTTTTATTGTTCGGGAGTAATTTCGGGTATGGTGTTAACCGGTTTGATACGTGAAACATTTTATCTGCAGTTTGAGAAAAAAATTGCGGATTCGGACACGATAAAAAAGGTGGTTCTCATGTACTTAAGAGTATGGTGAGCCTTTAGGGTTCAAAAGTACAAAATAAAAGGAGTTTGAAGCAATTTGACAACATTTGACGACTTGCAACTGGAACCGAAAGTTCTGAGAGCAATCAAAGAAATGGGTTTTGAAGAGCCCACGCCGGTTCAGGAAAAAACGATTCCTCCGGCGATGGAAGGAATTGATTTGATCGGCCAAGCACAAACAGGAACGGGAAAAACGGCGGCTTTCGGCATTCCGCTGATCAGTAAAATCGAGCAGGCGGAGGAAAAAATCGTCGCCCTGATCATGACGCCGACCCGCGAGCTGGCGATTCAGGTATCCGAGGAAATCGGCAAACTTGGAAGATTTAAAGGAGTAAGGTCGCTGCCGATTTATGGCGGTCAGGAAATCGGACGGCAGATACGCGCTTTGAAAAAGAATCCGCAAATCATCATCGGAACGCCTGGCCGTTTGCTAGATCATATTAACCGCAAAACAATCCGCTTGAATGATGTAAAAACGGTCGTTTTGGACGAAGCCGACGAAATGCTGGATATGGGCTTTATGGATGATATTCAGTCGATCCTCAAGCTGGTGCCGGAAGAAAGGCATACCATGCTGTTTTCGGCTACGATGCCGGAAAACATCAAAAAACTGTCGAATCAGTTTTTGCGCAATCCCCAGCATGTTGCGGTAGTGCCTAAACAAATCGATGTCCCGTTGATCTCCCAGTTTTACATGGAGGTTCATGAGAGACAGAAATTTGAAGCGCTGTGCCGTTTGCTCGACATGGAATCGCCAGAGCTCGCGATTGTATTCGGCCGGACCAAGCGCAGAGTCGACGAGCTGAGCGAAGCGCTGCAAAAACGCGGCTATTCCGCCGACGGCTTGCACGGCGACTTGTCGCAGAACCAGCGTGACAATGTGATGCGGAAATTCCGCGAAGGAAACATCGACGTGCTGGTTGCAACCGACGTGGCAGCCAGAGGTCTCGACGTATCAGGCGTGACGCACGTCATTAATTTCGATTTGCCGCAGGATCCGGAAAGCTATGTGCATCGTATCGGAAGAACGGGCCGTGCAGGCAAGGAAGGAAGCGCTTGGACGTTCGTAACGCCTCGGGAAATGGATCACCTACATTTTATCGAAAAAATCAATCGTCATAAAATTACCAAAAAACCGCTTCCGACGATGGCTGAAGCGATTGAAGGAAAGCAGAAAATCACTGCAGAACGGATGCTGGAAGTTCTGCAAAACGACAGCACTACGGAATTTAAAGGTCTTGCCATACAGATGCTGGAGCAGTATGATTCGGTCCAACTGCTGTCTGCCGCTTTGAAGCTGCTGACAGGCGAGAGCAAGGAAGTGAATATCGAGCTGACTCCTGAAGAGCCGCTGCGCAAGAAAAGGCGCAATGATGTTCGCCAGCCGGGCAGAAGGCCTTATGGCGGAGGCTCTTATGCCGGCGGATCGAGAGCGTCGGGTTCGAAGGGTTCAGGCTCTTATCGCGGCAGCAGAACGCAGCATGGCAAAAGAGACTTCGGAACGAGCGGCGGTCAGAGGAAGGATTCGCGGTCATACGGCAAAGAGGGAAGAAGCTACTCAAAAAACTCAAGCAACGATTACATTCACATTTAAATAGCTGGAGCGAGCGGAGCGCAAGCTCCGCTTTTGTTTCTATTCAGAGAGTCTTCCCGGGTCCTCTTGAATTTTTGCTTTTACTGTGCAGCATTATATATTATAGTAATGGAAGACAAGTACCAGAAAGGGGCAGCTTACAGTGGAAATGAGAGGTTTTATGGGCGGCTTCTATCGCATCTCTGAATGGATCATGCGTTTGTCCGCCATAAATCTGCTGTGGATTATAGGCTCGTTGCCGTTTGTTTATTTTTTTGTATCCGCCGTGCAGGCGATGTCTTCGGGGACTGTGGAAAATCCCCAAGCCATGATCATCTTCTTTATACCTGCGCTTGTCCTCATGCCTTTTACACTGTTTCCTTCTACTGCGGCGATGTTTACTGTGGCCCGCAAATGGGTGATGGGCGAAGAGGACGTACCGCTGTTCAAAACCTTTTTTCGTGGATTTAAGGAAAATTACAAGCAAAGCATGATCGGAGCCTTTTTTTACTTGCTGATCAGTGTGGTGGCGATTGTCAATTACCGTTTTTATACAGGGATGCACAATATTGCGCAAGTATTGGCCATTCTTTTCATCGTGCTGATTGCTTTGCTGACGGTTTCCATGTTTCATTTCTTCTCCATGCTGGTTCATGTGCATATGACCACTTGGCAGCTAATCAAAAACTCGCTGTTGATCACTATCGGGAAATTTTTCACTTCTCTTTACATTTTGATTACCAATGCAGTGATCGTTTATATCAGCTTCTCCAAATTCACCTTTCTGATCGTCTTTTTCATGGGCAGCACCATGGCCTACATTACATTTTTCTTATTCTACAGAATGTACAACAAAATAGTGGAGACGCATAAAGCGTTGGAAGAAAACGAAGACGGTGATGCTGCGGAAGAAGCCGAGGCTCTTGAAGATGTAGAGCAGGCGACTGATAGCGGGAATGGCGATCATGAGGCAGACGGTCAGCCAGAGGGCACCAAGGAGCTTGAAGATAAGGATGAGCAGAGCTTGGAAACGGAAAAAAAGAGAAAGGAAGTCAGAGCGCTGTTCGAACAGGAGTTTGACAGCGAGCGCTTCAAAAAGTACTAATTTCCCCGAATTGTCAAAAGCTTTCCCGGTCGATCGGTTTACTTCCGCCATTTAGGGGATTATAATATAGATAAAATCTGCGATGTTCGTTTCGGTTTATTGATGTTTTGAACCATTGATTGTTTCTAGGGAGTTCAACAACGCAGTGCGGCTGATGCGCCCCCAAAAGGGGATTTCAAAAACGCTGCTGAGAACACCCACCTGCGAGAGCGGGTTCAGAAACACGGAAACCGGACGGCATATGCGGGTTTTTTTTATTTTTAAATGAATCAATTCCCTTATAGGGTTGAACTATAAACTTTAACTTTGGTAAGATGAGGACATTAGAGCCAGTAATTCAAGGAGGAAATTGTACATGCACATTTTTATTGACACAGCCAATGTAGATGAAATCAGGGAAGCGCATGAGCTCGGCGTGCTTTCCGGTGTTACCACAAACCCGTCGTTGATTGCCAAAGAAGGCAAGGATTTTTTTGAAACCGTGAAGGAAATCGCTTCGATCGTGGGCGATCTTCCGATCAGTGCCGAGGTCATTGCGCTTGATGCAGACTAAATTGTCGAGCAAGGCAAAAAATTTGTCGAGCTTGGTCCGAATATTGTGGTCAAGGTTCCGATGACAGCCGAAGGCTTGAAAGCCACCAAACGTTTTACGGAAGCGGGCATCAAAACAAACGTCACCTTGATTTTTTCTTCCACCCAGGCATTGCTTGCGGCCAGAGCGGGCGCGACTTATGTATCGCCTTTTATCGGCAGGCTGGATGACATCAATCAGATCGGAACAAATTTGATTCAAGAAATTTGCGATATTTTCCGTGTGCATCAGATAAAATCCCAGATCATTTCGGCAAGCGTCCGCCATTCCGCTCATGCAATCGAATGTGCGCTGTACGGGGCGGATATCGCTACCGTACCTTATAAGGTCATTCAACAAATGATGAAGCACCCGCTAACGGATACGGGGATTCAACGTTTCATGGCCGATTGGGAATCGGCTAATCTCAAATCGTTTTAAACAAAAGCGGGTTTAATTGAATAACCGGGATGTTCCCCTTCCATACTAAGAAAAAAGCGGTATGGAGGGGGAATTTTTGTGAGTGGAAGGCAAGCAATGGCAATTCGTTTCGGGATTGTCACCATTGTGTTCTTGATTGTTGTATTCGCCATCGTACCAACGGAGAGCGTTTTTTCTTTCGGAAAGCAGACCCTGAAGGTCGGAGCCAAGGGGGGAGATGTGTATGAGCTGCAAGGCAGACTCAAATACCTTGGCTACTATAAAGGGAAAATCGACGGTGATTTCGGCTGGGGCACCTATAAAGCGGTAAAAAACTTTCAATGGAAGTTCGGCATGAAGGTGGACGGAGTGGTAGGCGGCAAAACCAAGCTGATGCTCTGGAAGGCGACCAAAAATTGGCGTCCCGGCGGCTCTTCCTCCGGCAGCCGTTCCAGCTATGTTTCGGCCTCCGGTTACAGTACCAATGATCTGACATTGATGGCCAGAGCGGTTTACGGTGAAGCACGGGGAGAATCGCTTACTGGCGAGGTGGCGGTGGCGGCAGTCATTTTGAATCGGCTGAAAAATCCGCTGTTCCCCAATTCCGTGTCGGGTGTGATTTTCCAGTCCGGAGCCTTCACAAGCGTTGCTGATGGACAAATCTGGCTCAATCCAGATGCGGAAGCAAAAAAGGCGGTAAATTATGCCATCAGCGGTTGGGATCCGTCCGGCGGCGCGCTTTATTATTTTAATCCGCAAACGGCAACTTCCGCTTGGATCTGGTCCAGACCGCAAATTAAACAAATAGGCAAGCATATTTTTACTAAATAATTACACTTGACGGCGTATTGCGCTTCTTTTAGCAGAATTTCGAAACTTTTCCGGACTTTCTTGCGTCTAACTAACTAAATATACATTTTAGGCGTTTTTCGACAAAGGGGAGTTTGAATGAGCAAAACAAAGTCATTTATCATTGGAGCTGTTGTGGGAAGCTTAATGG
>CAZESH010000207.1:0-7921 GCA_964514665.1 uncultured Caryophanales bacterium | reverse complement strand
GATTAGGGGTTATCCTACTCCAACCGTTTTTGTTTTTTGGTCTATTACCGCTTTTCAGCCAACGTTTCTTTGCCCTCTCCCGCCAACCGTTCCTGCAAAAATGCAGGTAAATAAGGCCATTTAGTCGAATAGGCGGAGCGTTCCTGCAGCAGGTATTCAAGCCGGCAGTTCCCGATTAGCCGAGATGATGCTGATTTACCTGCAAATTTGCATGTACGACCAATGAAATTCGCCTTAGAATTTATTCAATAATATTGCTTTATAGAGTAATTAGTATTACTATAAAAAGTAAAGGAGGGGAGAAAATGCAGGATCAATTGCAGCTTAACGTTGCCTTGCTGCGCCGCCGTGTGCCTAATCTGACATCCGCCGCCAAGCATGCCGGCCTCCGTGCCGCCACCGTTTCCAATTTATGTACGGGAAAAATTCCGATCAGTCGGGCGGAAGTGCGAACGTTGGCTACACTGGCTTCATTGGCAAACTGTACGATGGATGAATTAATCATTCGAGGGAGTGGTGTGCGTATGATGGAAACCGGAATCAAGGCTGTGGATTTATTCGCGCCTATAGTCAGGGGAGGTACGGTCGGGATCGTCGCGCGGCCAAATATCGGTCAATTGGTGCTTTTATCGGAGTTGTTCCGGAGAGTGAAGCAGCGCGAATATGTGACGGTATTTTGGAAGCCGGAAGGTGAAGCAAGCGGTCTGAATTTGGTTGAGCAGGAAGCCGAAATCATTTGCAGCTCGCTTGAAGACCTGCATCGCGAAATCGCGGCTGTTCATTATGAGCGGGATGTCATGCTCGGGGCAGATCGTTCCATCGTTCTATCCGGGGATTTGCTGAAGCTTCGCGAACGTTTAAAGGAAGCGGGGGGACGCCCTGTAACGACTATTTTGGTGGATATTCTCGGGGAAGCAGCAGATGAGGATTCTCCTTACGGGCCGTTGGATACGTTGATGCGCTTGGATTTGGATATGGCCGCACGCAAGCTGTTTCCGGCAATTGATCCGGTTATTTCGACCTCTACCGTGTTGGAAGGCGCCCAATTGGAGGCTTCCCATCTGATGATCCAGCAGCGCGCCCGCAAGATGCTTCGCCGCTATCGCGAGCTTCGCTCCTTAGCTGCCTTGAGCGGTATGGAAGGCTTTGTGGAATCGGATGCACAGACGTATCACAGAGGCGAACGTCTGGAAGCCTTTTTGAGTCAGCCATTCTATGTTTCCGAGCCATTTACGAAAAAATCCGGGGAGTGGCTGCCGCTGCAGGAAACGCTTGATGGGGCGCGCCGCATCATGGATGGTGCGGCCGATGACCGGGAGCTGCAGGAATTGGTATTTACCGGTCGTTTGGACAAATAGAAAACAGCCCGGCTATTCCAAGGAAGCTTTCATGTCCGAGAAAAAATGGGTGATCGCAAAGGATGCGGCACCAAGCGCAGCCGAGTGGATGCCCAAATCGGAAAATGCGAGCTTTACATAGCTTTGGTGGGAAGGCAGGCTTCTTCGTCCAAAAGCTTCCGCCAAGCCCGGATGAATCCAATCCTTGGCCAGCGTCATGCGGTTGCCGATGACAACCAGCTTCGGATTGAAAATGTTGACGATGTTGGCAATGCCCACTCCCAAATAGGTTCCGATGCGTCGGAACAAGGCGGCCACATCCGCGTTGCCCGCCTTGGCAAGCTCGATCAAAAGGCTGAGATCAAGCTTCCTGCCGCTATCCGTGTATGCCCTTCGTACGGCGGGAAGCTCATCGGCCTGCTGCAGCAGCGCTTTTTCCGAAGCGTACAGCTCCCAGCAGCCGCGGTTGCCGCAGCGGCAGCTTAAACCTTCGGCAACGATGGACATATGGCCCATTTCTCCGGAAAAACCGGAAACCCCTCTATACAGCTCGTCTTGCAGAATAATCCCTGTTCCAATTCCGATTCCGACGCTTACATAGATCATGGGACTGTTGTTTTTACCGGCGCCGAATTGTTTCTCTCCATAGGCTCCGGCATTGGCCTCATTATCGATGGTTACGGGCAGGTTGAATTCACGGATCAACTGCTCCCTCAGCGGAACCATTTTCCATCCCAGATTCGGCGCCGATTGCACCGTGCCCTGTTCGTCGACCATGCCCGGCACCCCGATGCCGATGCCGATGACGCCGTACGGAGAGTCGGGACATTTCTTGAGCAGATAGCGGACGCATTTGTTTAGTTTTTCAAGCAAGCTCTGCGAGGACAGGTCCTCCAGTTGAATGCGCCGTTCGCTGACGATATTGCCGGATAGATCGGTGAGAATGCCCAGAATGTAATTGACTCCGAGATCGATGCCAATCGCATAGCCTGCCCGGTTGTTGAACAGCAGCATCAGCGGCTTTCGCCCGCCGCTTGATTGGCCCGGGCCGATTTCATCCACCAGATGGCTTTCCGTAAGCTCGTTTACCATTGTAGATACCGTCGCTTTATTGAGCCCGGTCAGCTCCGATATAGCCGAGCGGGAAATCGGGGAGCGTTGAATGATCGTTTCAAGCACAATCGATTTATTAATTTTTTTCATCAAAAACTGATCGCCAGTGACTTTTTTCTTCATGAAACACCCCGAAATTTGCTGATAATATTCCTATCATAGCATGGCCAATATAAAAAATATAGATAAACTTTGTTTAACGTATATACAAACTAAGTTGCCACATGATATGATGGGAATCAGGATAATCTATTATTGAAATTAATCCAGGAGGGATACGCATGGCCTATTTTGAAAATGTCGGCAAAATCGCTTTCGAAGGAAAAGATTCCAAGAATCCGCTGGCTTTCAGACATTATAATCCAGAGGAAATCGTGGCGGGCAAAACGATGAAGGAGCATTTGCGATTCGCCGTCGCTTATTGGCATACCTTAACGGCAAACGGCAGCGATCCGTTCGGTGTGGGCACCGCGGTTCGCCCTTGGGATCGTTATACCGGAATGGATCTGGCCAAGGCAAGAGTGGAAGCCGCTTTCGAGCTGATTGAAAAGCTGGGCGCACCTTATTTTTGCTTTCATGACCGGGATATTGCTCCGGAAGGCGACAGCCTGAGAGAAACGAACAAGAACCTTGATGTGATCGTCGCCATGATCAAAGACCACATGAAGACGAGCAACGTGAAACTGCTGTGGAATACGGCCAATATGTTTACCAACCCGCGTTTTATGCACGGTGCGGCTACAACCAGCAATGCCGATGTTTATGCCTATGCCGCTGCTCAAGTCAAAAAAGGGCTGGAAACGGGTCTTGAGCTCGGCGCTGAAAACTATGTGTTCTGGGGCGGACGCGAAGGCTATGAAACCTTGCTGAATACGGATATGGCTCTGGAGCTGGACAACCTCGGACGCTTCTATCACATGGCCGTGGATTATGCCAAGGAAATCGGCTTTAACGGGCAATTCCTGATTGAACCGAAGCCGAAGGAGCCTTCCAAGCATCAGTATGATTTTGACAGCGCAACGACGATCGCTTTCTTGTACCGCTACGGTTTAAATGACAAGTTCAAGCTGAACGTCGAAGCCAATCATGCCACGCTTGCCGGGCATACGTTCGAGCATGAGCTGAGAGTCGCCCGCATCAACGGCATGCTCGGTTCGATCGATGCCAACCAAGGCGATATGCTGCTTGGATGGGATACGGACGAATTCCCGACCGACCTTTATACCGTAGTGCTGGCCATGTATGAAGTGATGAAAAACGGAGGCCTCGGAGCCGGCGGCGTGAATTTTGACGCCAAGGTGAGAAGGGCATCGTTTGAGCCTGAGGATCTGTTCTATGCGCATATTGCCGGTATGGACACCTTCGCCAGAGGCTTGAAAACGGCCGCCAAGCTGATCGAGGACGGCGTTTTCGAAAGTATCCTCGATGAGCGTTACGGCAGCTTCAAATCGGGCATCGGGCTGGACATCGTAAACGGCAAAACGGATTTCCGTGCGCTGGAAGCCCATGCGCTTGAAAACGGGGAAATCAAGAATATTTCCGGCCGTCAGGAACGCATTAAAGCTTTGATTAACGACTATATTTATTAATTGAACTGCAAAAAAGAAGGGCTGTTTCAGCCCTTTTTTTGACTCCCGGCAATGTCAGTGAGTTTGAGAGAATATAGAAGCACATCCTCGTCGGAAAGCAGTCGAACCGGAAACAGAAGTCCCCTTCCGAACTTCATGGCTGTGAACCTGATATTATAAACGAAATCAAATAATGAACCAACGCATGATAAGGAGGCGATGGCATGGAATATGTAGTGGGCATTGATCTGGGGACGAGCTCGGTGAAAACGCTGCTTGTCGACCAAACGGGGAAAGTATGCGGGGAAATATCGAGGTCGTATCCGCTGATCCAAAGTCATCCGGGCTACAGCGAGCAAAATCCGGAGGAGTGGGTGACGCAGACGATTGCCGCTTTGGGGGAGCTTCTCGAGGTCACAAAGATCGATTCTGCCGCTGTCAAGGGGATCAGCTTCTCCGGGCAAATGCATGGGCTGGTTTTGCTGGATAAGGAAATGCGTGTGCTTCGCAACGCGATTCTCTGGAACGATACGCGAACGACCAAACAGTGCAGGGAAATTGAAAACGTTCTTGGACCCAAGCTGCTGCAAATTTCCAGAAACGCCGCTTTGGAAGGCTTTACGCTGCCAAAGCTGCTGTGGGTGAAGGAGCATGAGCAGGAGCTTTTCGAACGCTCGCATGTATTCCTGCTGCCGAAGGATTACTTGCGCTACCGTCTGACCGGAGCCATCCACATGGATGTATCCGACGCGGCAGGAACACTGCTCTTGGACGTAGGCGGAAAAACATGGAGCACGACGGTTTGCGAAGCGTTTGCGATTGATCCCGGCCTCTGTCCTCCGCTTGCGGAATCGTTTGAATTTGTCGGCACACTGCTTCCCGAGGTTGCCGCGGAAACCGGACTTTCCGAACAAACGAAAGTGTTTGCGGGCGGAGCTGACAATGCCTGCGGAGCACTCGGAGCGGGTATCGTTTCCGCTGGCGCGGCGATGTGCAGCATCGGTACCTCCGGTGTGATATTGTCCTATGAAGAGGATAAGGACAGGGATTATGCGGGTAAGGTGCATTTTTTCAATCATTCCAAATTGGATGCCTTCTATACGATGGGTGTAACTTTGGCGGCAGGCTACAGCTTGAGCTGGTTCAAGCAGGTTTTTGCCGCGAACGAGGATTTCGACGCTTTCCTGAAAGGCGTCGAGCAGGTTCCCCCGGGCTCGAAGGGTTTGCTGTTCACGCCTTACCTGGTGGGAGAAAGAACTCCGCACGCCGATTCGGCCATCCGCGCCAGCTTCATCGGCATGGACGCTTCCCATCAGCGGATTGATTTTGTCCGTGCAGTGATGGAAGGCATCACCTTCTCGCTGAATGAATCGATCGAAATTTTCCGCGAGGCGGGCAAAAAGGTCGATACGGTGATCTCCATCGGTGGCGGCGCCAAAAATGAAGCCTGGCTGCAAATGCAGGCGGACATTTTTGACGCCACGGTGATCAAGCTGAAGAGCGAGCAGGGACCGGCCATGGGGGCGGCCATGCTGGCCGCTTACGGCAGCGGCTGGTTTGAATCGCTCGAGGCATGCGCGGAGGCGTTTATCGAGTACGACAAGTCGTTTGCTCCTAAGCCGGAAAATGTGGAGATCTACAAGCGCGCGTTCGCCATTTACAAGCAGGTTTACACGCAAACAAAATCCTTGAATGAACAGCTCCAAGAACTGCGCAATTAGTCTCGGACGAGCATGAACGAATTGTATGATAATACGAAAACAGGAGCGGTATAGCCTGCAGTTGCGGGCCTATGCCGCTCCTGTTTTCCAGGTGCCTAGGAATTTTCCCGGGAATCCCGTATAATATTGAAAAAGCATGACCAAAGAAGGTGGCGCAATGACTTTTCATATCGTATTGGTAGAACCCGAAATCCCGGCAAATACAGGCAATATCGCCAGAACCTGCGCGGCGACGGGGACAAGCCTGCATCTCGTTCGTCCGCTCGGCTTTTCCACCGATGACCGCACGCTGAAAAGGGCGGGATTGGATTATTGGCATGCGGTGGACATCCATTATTATGATACCTTTCGGGAAGTGAAGGAACGGTTTCAAGACCGCAGATTTTTTTGCGCGACTACGAAAGCGAGCCGGCATTACTCGGAATTTACATATCGGGACGGAGACGTGCTGGTTTTCGGCAAGGAAACGAAAGGGCTGCCTGCGGACATTCTCGAGGCGCATCAAGATTCATTAATCAAGCTGCCGATGACCGGGGCGGTCCGCTCCCTGAACCTCTCGAATTCGGCTGCCATTACGCTTTATGAGGCTTTGAGGCAAACCGGCTTCCAGGGATTATCCTGATCGGTGCATATCAAGCTATGAAAGGAAGAATGAATTTGAACAGTCCGCAAATACCTAAGACTGACTTTGCCATTATCGGCGGCTCCAGCATGTTTTCCATAAGTTTTCCGGAGGATTTGCAGCGCGAGGGCGTTCGTATTCTGGAGGTTGACATGGTATTCGAAACGCCGTTCGGGAAAAGTCCGGTGTTTAAACGCTTCGAATACGACGGCAAGCAGGTGCTGCACTGCAAAATGCATGGTTGGCGGCCCAATGAGGTAACTCGCGGCATTGCCTCCCAGCAGCTGTTCTGGGTGCTCCAGCAGGCAGGCGTAAAGAAGATTTTTGTGGAAGGCGGGGTAGGCAGCATCAATCATCTGCTCGAGCTGAGGGATCTGGTTGTTCCCGATGATTATATCGATCAATCGATGCGCAAAGCCGTCGGCTTGGGGGGGCCGTATTTGCTGGTGATGCGCGATCCGATCTGTCCCACGCAAAGCCGCAACTTGACGGAGGCGGCCAAAGACAAGGTCGGGAGAAACCTGGACAACCCGCGTCATGTATACAATCGCGGAGTTTATGTGAATACGGACGGAAGGCATTTTGAAAGCCGGGCCGAGGTGCAGGTGTATCGTTCGTGGAATGCCGATATGGTCGGTCAAAGCATTTGTCCCGAGGTTTACCTTGCCCGTGAGATAGGGGCATGCTACGCGGGGATTTACATGGTGGTCAATTACGCGGAAGGGATTATCAAGGATTGGGAGCATAAGGATTTGTCTGATATTTTTTATCAGGAAGCCCATACGATCGGACACATTTTGCTCGATGCCCTGCAGCGTACGAATGCGGATCAGTCGGCATGCAGCTGCTTGGAACACCGCAAGCATACGCTGCTGAAAGAGCAGGAGAAATAGCATGAAATTTCATTGATTATAGATTAACAATTTCAAAGATCAGAAGGATTTTATGAGCGGACAGCGAACTAATATTGATGGTTGGGTTAACAGGTCAGCAGCAGCTAGAGATTAAGCAGAGATGGAGAGAGGTGAATCTGATGAAACCTGTTGGGGTAGTCCGCAAAGTCGATCAGTTGGGCCGTATTGTGCTGCCTAAATCTTTGCGGAAAAGATACCAGATGAATGAAGGGGACCCGGTGGAAATTTTAGTTCAGGGAGATCATATTATTCTTGAGAGATATAAGCCGAAATGCGTTTTCTGTTCATCGATGGAAAAGGTTAGCGAATATAAAAACCGATATGTTTGTCAAGAATGCCAAGAGCAAATGCTGAGTTTGAAATTCAACTAATCAAGAGGCGGTTGCGATAATAGCATATTACAGACTTTGTTAACAAACTGGGGCCATGCTTTTCGCATGGCCTTTATTTCCCCTGCTCAGGATTGAAATTCGGGCAGCCAGCTTCCATGCGCTTCGATCAGCTCGTCGCAGAGTGACACGATGTCATCGATCGACAGCTCCGCCGAAGTATGGGGGTCAAGCAGAGCGGCGTGGTAAATGTGCTCCTTTTTGCCTGTTATCGCGGCTTCGATCGTGAGCAGCTGAGTATTGATGTTCGTTCGGTT
>CAZESH010000206.1:0-7951 GCA_964514665.1 uncultured Caryophanales bacterium | reverse complement strand
ATAATCTGCTCCTACACAATGGAGCGCATTAAGGATATTCATGAAGCAATAGAAAAGCTCCCTGAACATCATCGGGCGGTTGTGGTTTTGCGATATATGCAGGATTTTTCCTACAATGAGATTGCCGAATCGTTGGATCTGCCTTTGAATACGGTCAAGTCGTATTTATTCAGGGCGAGGCAGCAATTGCAAACCTTACTTCAAGATTATCAGAAAGGTGGTGTTCAGGGATGAATTGCCAAGAGGTGATTGAACTTATGCAGAGAAACTTGGATAAGGATCTTTCCGATTTTGAAAATGAGTCTATGAACCGCCATGTGCAGGGCTGTTCCTCATGTTCCCTGATGTTCCAGCGTTTGCAGCGCCTTTCAAGCGAATTGGAGAATCTGCCGAAGGTTATGCCGAAATACGATTTGGTCGACTCGATTATGCCAAAGCTGGATCATATCGATCGGCTGCGTTCAGAAGGGAAAGCTGAAGATCGCAGCTTCTCGCCTGAAGTTGTCGAAAAACCGTCGGCAAAGAAAAAGAAAGATCGCTTTTCTTGGGGCGTAATGGGCGGCATCGTTGCTGCCGGCATCATGCTCGGACTGTTTATGATGCACCAGCCGCAAAGTATTTTGCAAAATGCGGATGGACGGTTTGCTTCCGGAAGCTCCAGCGCTTCGTCTGCGGAGAACCATGCGTTGTCTGGCGATTCCGCCAAGCTTGCGCAGCCTAATTCCGATTCAAAATCAAGCACAGAGAGCTCTGACAAGGCAAAGAAAGAGGAAAAATTCCAAGCCTTTTCTGCAGCGGACAACGGCAGCCCGACTCCGTCGCAGAACAGTCGGCAGTCCTCCCCTTCTGGGGGCGGCCAAGCGGCAGGCAGCGAAATGCAGTCTCAGCAATCGCCGGCTGCAGAAAAGCAGAACACAAATCAGAATCAAGCCGATTTACAAATGGACGCCAACATCGCACCAAAGAATCAGTCTGGTGTCGGCACGACTGCTTCACCGAATCTCGAGGAGGCGCCAACCGCCTCCGGTGATTTATCTGCCGAAAAGCCGAAAATCATGATGGGGATCGCGGCAGCGCCGGCGGAAAAGCAAAGCGCTTCCGTTTTATCGCAATCGCTGGCATCCCCCGATGGAACCTGGACGGCGGAAATTTACACGGTTCCGGAAGGCATTCAGGTTGTGATCAAAGATAAAAGCGGAGCAGCCGTTTATACTTCCTCGGTATATCAAGCGGATCAACTGTCCAATTTGGTTTGGAGCCACGAAGGAAAATGGCTGGAATTCGATTTGACGACCGGCGAATCCAAGTCGCACATCGTCATTGACGCTGCACAAAAGGCGCAGCAGTAATGCACATTCCCGGATCGCTTTGCGTATAGTGTTCTATACGTAACATCAAGCGTTAAGAAGCCGGTTTTTGTATAACCATCCGAAACAGGGGTTCCTAGGTCCTCTTTTCGGGTGTTTATATAGATGTGCTGGGCAAAGGGATTTCGTCATTTGCTGGACTTTGACGAGATCCCTTTGCTTCTTTAAAATAAACTATATGCATGTCACTATTGATATCTCGGAGAGCGGTTCGGAGGGGGATTTCTGTTTCCGTTTCGACTGCTTTCCGACGGGGAAGCGACAATGTCCAGTCCGAACCTGACAGACCAAGAACCATCGATGTGTTGCTTAAGGCGTAGCGTCTCCGACATTCATGGTTCCAGGTCTCTCATGTCCTCCCAATAGCTATGGAAAGCAAACTCACCCCAAACAGAAATCCCCCTCCGAACCGGGAAGCGGCAATCGAAAATCAATAGTGCGAGTGTATTTATGAATGAGGTGTATACAATGGATTACCGGACAGCTGCCAAGGAAATCGCCAAAGGCACGATACATACGAATTATCTTTGCTACGGCAGCGAGCAATTTTTGCTGCATGAATTCCTCTCTTTTCTGATCGAGAAAACCATAGAGCCAGGGCATCGGGACTTTGCCTTGAGCCGATTTGATTTGTCCGAGGTGCCCGTCGAAACGGTGATTGAGGATGCGGAGACACCCCCGTTCATGGTGCCCCGCAAAATCATCATCGCCCGGAATGCGCTGTTTTTTTCCTCGTCCAAGGATTCGGCCAAGATCGAACATGACTTGTCCCGTTTGCTCGATTATGCCGATTCTCCTGTTGATTATACGACGATCGTATTTACGCTTGACGCGGAAAAACTCGATGAACGGAAAAAAATCGTAAAAGTATTGAAGGATAAAGGCAGGGTGATTCCATTCACCGCCTTTTCACCCCAGGAGCTTGTAAAATGGGTAGAGAAGCAGGCGGAAAAGCATAACTTCCGCTTTGCCGATCAAGCTGTCGAGGCCTTGATTATGCATGCCGGAACCGGTCTGCAAAATCTGGCTGCGGAAATCGCGAAGCTTTCCCTTTACGCGGGCCGGGAGGGAATGGCCACGAAAGATATGATAGAAGAGCTTGTTGTTCGGAGCACAGAGCAGAACATCTTCATGCTGATCGAGGACGCTGTCAAGCTTCGTCTGGATAAAGCGCTGTTCACTTTGGCGGAGCTGATCAAGCAGCGCGAGGAACCGATCAAAATCCTGATGCTGATGGCCCGCCAATTCCGCATGATGCTGCAGACAAAGGAACTCAAGCAAAAAGGCTTTTCCCAACAGCAGATCGCTTCACAGATCGGCGCCCATCCTTATGCGGTTAAAATGGCCGACGAGCAAGCAGCCAAGTATGACCTTACGCGCTTGCGGCAAATCCTCTCCGAGCTGGCGGAGCTCGATTTTCGCATGAAGAGCGGGAAAATCGACAAATCGCTGGGGCTTGAGCTGTTCTTGCTGCGCTTGGCCGGCTAATTGCGTAAATGCGCATAAATCAAAAAAAGTCCGCTCTTGAGCGGACTTTCGTTTTTGTTCAAACTGCTTATCCTTGAGCGGATAAACTGTTGATGCGTTTAGCCAGACGGGACTTTTTGCGGGCAGCCGCATTTTTATGAATCAAGCCTTTAGAAGCGGCTTTATCCAATTTTTTGGATGCAAGCAATAAAGCTTCTTTTGCTTTGTCGACTTCATTGTTGGCAGCCGCATTTTCTACGACTTTCACTGCCGTGCGAAGTGCTGATTTTTGAGAAGCATTATTTTGATGGCGTTTTTCGCTGGTTTTCACCCGTTTAATGGCGGATTTGATGTTAGGCATTGCATTCACCTCCTACTTACCCTGCGTTGGCGTGTCAAGACGTACGTTTTCTTTTCACAACTTTGAATATAATACCATGCTGTATGGCAAAAATCAATAGCAAAGCAAATCGAATAATGCTTTTCTATTCGTGCACAATAAAGCAATAATAAGCTGAAAAGGAGATCAAGCCAATGGATCTGAACGAGTTTTCCGTGCGTACCGACCTTGCACTTGAAGCGAAAGAAACGGCATCCCAAACACTGGGTGAGGATATCCCCGGCATTCAAATGGAAAGTGAAGAAGGCGAAGGCATCCGGGTGACGCGGATTGTTGTGGAAAATGAAGAGGGAGCACGCTCTATCGGCAAGCAGCCGGGGCATTACATAACGATAGAAGTACCGGAGCTGCGCAATAAAGACACGGAGCTGCAAAACAAAGTAGCGACCAAGCTGGCACAGGTTTTTGAGCAATTTCTGCAGCAAATCGGCATAAAGGAAACGGCGAAGGTGCTCGTTATCGGTCTTGGCAATTGGAATGTGACAGCGGATGCGCTGGGTCCGATTGTAGTCGAAAATGTGATGGTGACGCGGCAATATTTTGAGTTGATGCCGGAACAGGTAAGTCCGGGCTATCGCCCGGTTAGTGCGATTGCCCCGGGGGTGCTCGGCACCACGGGCATTGAGACAAGCGAAATCGTACAGGGAATCGTGGAAAAGTCCCGGCCCGATCTGGTGATCGCTATCGATGCCTTGGCCTCAAAGGCATTGGAAAGGGTGAATACCACGATTCAAATTGCCGATACTGGGATCAATCCCGGATCGGGCATCGGAAACAAACGAAAGGGACTGGACATGCAAACGCTGGGGATACCGGTTATTGCCATTGGCGTGCCGACCGTGGTGTTCGCCTCCACGATTGTAAACAACAGCCTGGAAATGCTCGTCAATCATTTTAAAAAACAAACGGAAAAAACCGATAAAATCTTCGGGCTGTTGGATACACTTCCGGAAAATGACCGACTGCAGCTTGTGCGCGAGGTGCTTAATCCGCTGGGACATGATCTGCTTGTCACGCCCAAGGAAATCGATCAATTCATCGAGGATATTGCCAACATTATCGCCAGCGGCCTGAACGCAGCGCTTCATGAAGCAGTCGATGTCGATAATGTCTCCGCATATACACACTGACTTTAAGCGCGATTTTTACTATTTTAACGGCACAATCGACTTTTTCTTTTGTCTGCAGACATATTGATTTAAGTTCGGAGGGACCTAGAACCATGAAATGTCGGAGAACTTCCCTTTATGCCAATGCTTCGATGGTTCTTGGTCTGTCAGGTCCGGACTGGTCATTTGTTACATCCTCGCCGGAAAGCAATCGAAAGCCGAAACAGAAATTCCCCTCCAAACTTACCCGAACAGAATTTCAAACAGGGCAACTGCAATCAAAAATCATGTGCCGTTCATTCCACCAAACCTAACGCGATGTAGTCATGCAAGCTCATGACGCCGTCGACAGGCAGGTTTTTTTCCCGTTCAAACGTCTTCAAAGCAAGCTCTGTCTGTGGTCCAAAGCGTCCGTTGACGGTTCCGCGAAAGTAGCCCGCGCTCTTTAACCGGCTCTGAATATACTGCACGTCGGCTCCGTTGTCGCCTTTGGCCAGCCTTCGCGGACTGTGGTCCGGTTCACCCAGCACATGTCCCAATATGGATACCTTTGTGCCAATCCGGATCAGCTCGTATAATTCTTCGACATCGCGGTTGCGCATGCGAACGCAGCCGTGGCTGACGTCTCCTCCAATTAAATGGGGTTTGTTTGTTCCATGAATGCCGTATGTGCCCCACGGCACATTCAGACCGATCCATCGCGTGCCGAAGCCCGATCCCCAATTTTTATATTTGTTGATCACGCTGAAGTCCCCGATCGGAGTCGGTGTCTCCGGCTTTCCCAAGGCGATCGGATAATTTTTATAAAGCGTACCGTCGGCAAACAGCTTTAATCGGTTGCGGATAGGGTCGATCTGTATCGTAAGCTGCGGCTCTTCCGATTTCTGCGGCCGGGGAGCCGTGTTTTTGGCCTGAGCTTTTTCCGCATCGGGGCTTGCAAGCAAAGCTGAAATCAGAAAAACGGCCAGCAGGAGATAAACCAACGTGGCTTCCTTCATCACTCCACCTCTTGTCAATAGAGCTTCCTCATGTATTATTTGTCATTCAAGCGGATAAAAAACGGGTTGTTGAAATCTATTTTCAGTTCTAGCGATCAATCAAGAATCATAGATTGAGAGTAAATAGAGTTGTGACCAAAGAAAGAATCATAGGAGGAAAATCACAATGAAGAAAACCGTCGTGACGATTAATGCCACCAAAATCAGCCAAATTGGAAGCCGGATCAAAGTGATGACCCAAACATGGACGATTCTTTCATTTCTTTCGCTGTGCTTTTTCATCGTGCTGGGACTGGCGGGAATTATCCAGTCGAAAATGCTGGTTTCTCCCGTTTCCTCGATGAAAGGACTGGCTTCCTCAGTCTCCGGGCATTTTTTCGCCGATATGATCGGCATGGAGGTGCCTGCCTTTCGCCGTAATGAAGCGGAGTCGACTTTTTCCCAAAAGCACGTTTCCAATTTTTTGTTTCAACTGGTAACCGGAGTCAATCCCGCTGATCCCCGAAGCTTTTTGGCCATGGAGGTGCCGGGCTTGGGCGACGATACGATTTTGCTCAAAGGCGGGACTTCGGCAGGTGATTCGAATTCCTTTCCGCACGATTACACCCCTTCGCAGCAATCACTGAAAGATCAGGGGAATCAGGGGAACAGCACTCAGGACGGAACTCCTTCCCAGGCAGGCAGTCCGACACCGACTCCGACTCCCAGCTCATCTCCAGACCCGAACTCCGGCACAGCTTCTTCATCCGGTGCAAACGGAAGCGACAAGCCGGCAACCACAAACGGAAAGAAGGTCGTTTTCATTTATCATTCCCATAACAGGGAATCCTGGATTCCGGAGCTCCGTGCAAGAGGCAAGAAGGTAAACGGGCATCTTGTCAACAACATGAGCGATGCCTACGATCCTGATGTCAATATCACGCTCGTGGGCGAGCATATGGCCAAGGATCTGGAGAATCTGGGAATCGGCGCTGTCGATTCGCATACCGACTATGTACAAAGCGTTGCAGATTTCAACTATAACTTCTCTTACAAATATTCCTTGAAGACGGTCAAGGAAGCGTTCGCTGCCAATCCGGATTACACTTACTTTTTCGATATTCACCGCGATTCGCAAGAGAGGGATAAAACGACAACGACCATAGGCGGCGAAAAATATGCGCAAATCTGGTTTATTATCGGCCATAAAAATCCAAACTGGGAAAAGAACGAAGCGCTTGCGGACAAGCTCCACAAAAAGCTTGAAGCGGAATATCCGGGCTTGTCAAAAGGCATATACGGCAAAGGGCCGAAATCAGGCAATGCCGAATACAATCAATCGTTTTCCGCAAACAGTATCCTGATAGAAATCGGCGGGCCTGAAAATACACTGGAGGAAAGCAATCGGACAGCCGATGCGCTCGCCAAGGTGATTTCCGAAGTCTATTGGGATGCGGAGAAAGTCAATGCACATGCCGGGGCTTCTTCCGGGAAATAACCGCAAAGGAGGCGTGACAAAATTGATCAAATTTTTCATGCAGCTCGCTTTTCTGCTATTCATTGCGTCATTTCTCGTGATCTTCGGCGTTCAAGTCGCCACGCAAGGAATGGCGGCGATTGAAGGCGGACAATCGGCAGCGGTCATGGCAAAGCCGACAGAAAAAGCTGTATCCGCACCCGTTGTCACGCCTTCTCCAGCTGTCTTGCCCACG
Organism: uncultured Caryophanales bacterium; assembly: GCA_964514665.1. Lineage (GTDB taxonomy): Bacteria > Bacillota > Bacilli > Paenibacillales > KCTC-25726 > CAZESH01. The sequence continues at coordinate 919 of CAZESH010000206.1, read as the reverse complement.
CCAAGCGGGACAGTAGGCCGGCAATGGGAGAAAATCCGCGACAGCGGCAAGGAACCGGCCTTGACGCATGCTGCCGACAAATTCGGCCAGCTGCTGCAAATCATCGCCGATCACAGCATTGACTTGGTCGTTTCCGCACTGAATCATCTGTTTGGATAGAACGATTGTAAAAACGGACACTGCCGCCATTGATGGCAGCGAGGGTTACTGTTATAATTAAGAGCGAATTTCAAGAGGATTCGCTCTTTTTTAGTGTAAAACACCTTTATGGCGGGTTTGTTTTTTGAAAACCACGTTCTGGCAGGAGGAACGTTATGACGGATGTTCATGACAGACAGAAGAAGATCAGAAATTTTTCCATAATCGCACATATCGATCACGGAAAATCCACGCTTGCCGATCGTATATTGGAATTTACGGGCGCGCTTACCTCGCGGGAAATGCAGGCTCAGGTGCTTGACCAAATGGATTTGGAGAGAGAGCGCGGCATCACGATCAAGCTGCAGGCCGTCCGTTTGAATTACAAGGCGGATAACGGAGAGGAATATATTCTGAATTTGATCGACACCCCCGGGCATGTCGATTTTACTTATGAGGTTTCCCGCAGCCTGGCAGCATGCGAAGGCGCGCTGCTTGTCGTTGACGCGGCTCAGGGGATTGAAGCGCAAACGCTGGCCAATGTGTATTTGGCCAGCGACAATAATCTGGAAATCCTGCCGATCATCAACAAGATCGATCTTCCCAGCGCAGAACCGGAGAGGGTAAAGCAGGAAATCGAGGACATTATCGGGCTTGATGCCAGCGACGCTGTTCTGGCCTCGGCCAAATCGGGGATCGGCATCAAGGAAATATTGGAGCAAATCGTCCATAAAGTGCCGGCTCCGAACGGCGATGCGGACAAACCGTTGAAGGCTTTGAT
>CAZESH010000205.1:0-7987 GCA_964514665.1 uncultured Caryophanales bacterium | reverse complement strand
GTGTCCCGTCCATCCCGCTTGGCGCAATACAAGGCTTGGTCGGCTTCCCTGAGCATGGTCTCGAGCGTAAGGAACGGGGATGACGCTTCCGCTGCACCAAAGCTGGCGGTAAGATAAACGAGTCCTTGAGACGTTGCCATTGGATCGGAACTGATTTTTTGCCGGAGATTTTCCGCGGTTTGCCCGGCCTCTTCAAGGGAAACACCCGGCAAACCTATGACAAATTCTTCTCCGCCGTATCTGCCGAACACATCCTCGGGCCGCAGGAGAGCTCTACATACCGATACGACATGATGAAGGGCTTGGTCACCCGCATTGTGACCGTAGGTGTCATTGATGCTTTTAAAATTGTCGAGGTCAAACAAGATCAGCGAAACCGGCTGGTTCGAGGGCAGTGCCTGCTGCAAAAGCAAGCTGCATTGATGGAGAAAATGCGTGCGGTTATAGACTTGCGTTAATCCGTCGTAATAAGCGAGATGCCGCAGCTTGTCCTGCAACAGTTTTTGTTTGGTCACATCGATCAGGACAATGATCTTCCCGGCTTCTTGGCCGCTGCGTTTGCGTACGATTGACGAACGGATTTGATAGTAGCATGTACCTCCGTCATTTTCCCATCTTATCTCGTCTTTTCCTTCCAAGGGGCTGTTTCCGCCGTCGGCTGCGGCTATTTGCGTCCAGATTTGATCCATACTATGTCCGATTGTAGCGGAGGTGAGCGGCGGAATCATTTTGACTGCGGCTTGATTATAATCGACAAGGTTGTTGGATAAGTCGAGCACGAGAACGCCGTCTTTCATGCTGTCAAACAAGCTTTCTTTGGCGATGGGAACGACCGTGAACATATCCGTCGACAGAATAGCCCATATATAAAGAGACGAAGTAATGCTCATCAAGATCGGAACCACATCCATGCCATATGGTGTAAGGCCCATAAGATAGAAGGTTGAACCGGCCATTGGCAGCAGTATGCCGGCAAGCAGGATGAGCAGCTGCCTGCGGTAGGCCTTTTTCGTGTGCCTCCATTGGTTCAGCAGCAGGAAAACGCTTGTCAGCATGCAGGCAAACGAGTAAGCGCCATGAACGATATACCAGTTTCCGGCAACGACATCAACCATGGGGGCCGGGGTTCCGGCACGAAAGTAAATGGATCGATAGAAAAAATGGTGGGCATCGTTTGTGATGACTAAAACCCAGGTGAGGATGGGAATGGCGAATAGAAGGGCAAGCCGGAAGCGAGTTGCATACTTTTCCAATCCGACATAAAGCAGCGCGAGAATAAGACTTAACGGGGGAATGAACGGCATCCCGACGTATTCCAGACCGATCCACCGTTTGATTTCCTCCAGAGAGCTGCTGGCAAGTTCAAAGGCAAAGCCGAATGCATAAGCGGCTGAAGCGATCGAGATCAGGATAAACACGGGCATTCCGGAGAATCTCGATTTTTTCAAATATGCATAGACGCCCAGCAAGATATTCAACACGCCGGACATGACAACAATTGTGATAAAGGGGGAATTCGGGGTACCCATTCGCACACGACTCCATTTGAAAATATCATAGTGGCTTGTGAAACAAGCATTTAAGTAAAGAATAGCATAAATGTTCCTGATACAGAACTGTTTCTAAATGTAAACAGGTTTCCGGCGGATCTCCTTTCGAAGCCAAGAAAGCCGTGGGCAGGCGGCGGACCGGATGTATGCATGGGTTGCCATGAAGATTTATCAAAGGATACATTTTCATTAAAGGATCGAAAAGCATCCCGATACCGGTCCATGTGCCGGCGGGATGCTTTTTTTTCATGAATTCCAAATCGCTTTTGAGCTATAATGATAGGGAACCTTGTCATTCAAAATTGCTTGAAGGAGTGTCATTTTAGAATTGATACCACTATTTGTCATTGAGGCCGTCATGCTGGCCTCCTACGGAGAATTGACCCATTCCGGGAAACCGGTTCATTATTTGATTCCGTACACCACAATTCTGGAATTGTATGAATTGGAGAAAAGCGATGCTCCTGTCATAGATGATCCTGATGAGGATGTGCATGTGAGACGCCATATACGCGAATGGATCGCTTTTTTCGAAAGCGATTTGAACCGCAAGAAAATAGCCCAGGCGCTGGCCGTTCCATGGAAAAAAAGCGCGCCCATCGCTGTGAATGAGCACGTGAGCTTAACAGTGATCAACGCGCTGGACGACGCTTGGTACGGAGAAGCCTTCGACCCGATAGAGACAGAGCTTCTAGTGACGGCGGCACGGGAGCATATCCCGATTCTGGCCGATCAGTACGAATTTATCGATCGTGTGATCGAAGCGGAGATTCCCGTTCAATTATGGGATATTGACGATTTTGAATTTGCCTTGGAATGACTTTGGTGTTAAGTATACAACAATGTGATCACCAGCAGCTCATAGAGAACAAGCGGAAGAATGGCCGGATTGTACGGTCGCTGGTAGCCGAAGTTCTGATTCACGTTCAAATACAGCAGGCCTCTGTCGACTTGGACTACAGTGCCTTCAAACTGTTGGCCGTCTATCGTCTGGATCCGTACATAACGGCCGATATATTGCGAACCGATGGAATGCAGCTTTTCCTTCATGGCACGAATGGATTGCACCCACGTCGGATCCGCTTGATAGACGATTTGTTCTTTCACTTCGTAAGGGTTGATCATCATGACAGGTGGCACCTCCCCAAAATGAATTACTCAAAAATTCCTTATATATTGCCCCTCAGCGACAGTATATGTGGGTAAATGACCCTATGCGTGTGCATTTGCCCATATAAAAAATTGGCATCAAGCAAGCAATCGGCTCCCAGCATTTAACCGTTAAATAATGGACACAAATTCAGAGCCGTCCTAATTGTATGCGCTTACAAAATGGAATATAATGAGAAGTGCGATAAAGGCAATGAATCGTATTCGGGGAGGTAATGAAAATGAAGCTTGCAGGTAAAGTGGCCATTGTTACCGGGGCCGGTTCCGGAATGGGAAAAGAGATTTCGCTTTTATTCGCCAAGCAGGGTGCAAAAGTTGTCGTTTGCGACATTAACGAGCAATCGGTGCAGGCCGTGGCGGAGGAGATCGCAGCGCATCAAGGTACGGCTGTGGCTGTTACGGCCAATGTGGCCAAGGAAGAAGATGTGCAGAAGATGCTCAATACCGCAGTGGAGCAGTACCGTACGTTGGATATTTTAGTGAACAATGCAGGAATCATGGACGGCATGGTACCGGCACACGCGCTGACGGATGAACTGTGGGAGCGCATCTTTGCGGTCAACGTTACTGGACCTATGCGCACAACCCGAAAGGCCCTGTCTATTTTCATGGAAAAGGGACAAGGCAATATTATCAACATTGCCTCTATCGGCGGACTAAACGGCTCCAGGGCAGGGGCGGCCTATACATCTTCCAAGCATGCGTTGGTCGGCTTTACCAAAAATGTGGGTTACCAGTATGCCAAGCAGGGGATACGCTGCAACGCTATCGCCCCGGGAGGGGTAAATACGAACATCGGCATGGGCAGCAAGACGCCCGATGAATTCGGCTTGGAGAGAGCCATGTCGGGGATGGGGGCCATGCCGCGTATGGGGGAACCGCAAGAAATTGCCGAAGTCGCTTTGTTCCTTGCCTCGGATGATTCGAGTTTTGTTAACGGCACAGTCATTACAGCCGATTCAGGTTGGACAGCGTATTAACAATCTCGCGTATAACTTAGCTAATTCTTAATACTACAGAGGGCTGTTCCCATGGATTTCGGGAACAGCCTTTTTTTTATCCATTGTTGGAATCGTTCAACGGAATGGATGAATGGATATAGATACAAAATAGAAAGTGCCAAAGTTAAAACAAAGGGAAGGGAGGTATTGATCATGCAATGGGTTACATCGTTATTCAGAGGTCTTAACAGGAGAAGAACTTATTTGTCTTTATTAGCCATAGGGCTTGGTGCTTCAGCTGTCGGAATGACAAGACGCCGTGTTAATGGAAATGCGGGACAACAAATGTTTCAACCGCTGCGAAGATTATTCAGAATAGGGTAAAAAACCGTAAAACCAGTCGGAATCCACTTATGATGGAATCTGGCTGGTTATAACAATTCAAGCAGCCATCATTATTTTTCCTTGTATGTTTCTGCAGCCATGGAGACAAATTATGTTCCATCAAAAGCCGGTTCACATGGAAACAAAAAATTGTTCTGGATTTTGGTTGGATTGGAATATGATAACAGCTATTTCTTTTCATTAAATTGATTACAAAATTCCTCGATATTTTCAAATGTAGAGCGCTCAGAGGCGAAATGTCTGGCTAAAAATTCATACCAGAATTCATGGAATGGCGTATTTATCTTTTGAGTTGACCGAATGGACACATAATGACCCCATAATTTTAAACGGAGTTCCTCCAACTCATGATTTTCGTCCATATTATTGGCCCTCATCAGGTTTCACTGTGCCAATTATACATTTGTCTGCAATACGCCAAGTAATCTTGAGTATGCCTAGGCATTGAATGATAAGTAAACATATCCACTAAAAGATTTCCTCCTCCTTGTTATAAGATGTATGTTCCATGCAATAATCTATGTCCAAAGACTTTTGTCCCTGCACGGCATAAACCCATATCAAAATAAAAAATGTGCAAGTTGGCGAATACTACATAGGATCTCTAAAATGAAGGGAATTTCTTACGCATGATTCGATATATGGTTGTCTTTGCAATTACACTGCTCCTAACGGGATGCACATGGGTTGGCTCCAAAACAAAAGAAGACGACCTTATGCGCGTGAAATCGGAAGCGGGGAACGAAACCAAGAAAGTCATTTTGCTTGTGGCGGATTCGCTTATGTATCAAGCGATCGACCAGGAAATGAAGAACCATAAGCTACCTGCATTTAAATATTTGATCGAACATGGCCGGTATTACAAAGATATCGTCAGTTCATTCCCGACCATGTCTGTAACGATTGACAGCTCCCTGTTGACGGGCACTTATCCTGATCAGCATCACGTTCCGGGGTTGGCCTGGTATTCTTCGGATGAGAGACGTGTTGTCAATTACGGTACAGGGCTTTCAGAGATATGGAAGCAAGGGATTCATTCCGTATTGAAGGATCTTCTCGTCAACATAAACGGTTCCCACTTGAATCCGCAAATTCCAACCATTTTTGAACAATTGGCGCAAAGCGGGTTCACTTCCGCATCGATTAACGGGATGATTTACCGGGGAAAAACCGAACATATGCTGAAACTTCCCTTATGGGCGCAAGCCCCCGCGTCTCAGGATGGGAAGATAAAAGTGAAAGGCCCCGATTTTTTTGCATTCGGCGCGTTGTCCAATCCGCTTCATAGAATTCGCAATCTTCCGGACGGACCAACGAACAAAATGGGTTTCAACAACGAATACGCATTGGAGACGGTCAAGCATTTAATAACAAACAACCGGTTGCCGGATTTTGTTTCGGTCTATTTGCCGGATATGGATCAGCCGTCTCACCGCAAGGGACCTTCTTACACAGAAGGAGTCCAGATACTGGACAGGCAGCTTCAATCGCTGTTTCAGGCTTTCGGTTCGGCCGATGCGGCTTTAAAAAAAGTGATCCTCATCGTGATCGGAGACAGCGGGGTATCGCAGCTCCTTCCCGCCGATCAAGAGCCTGTTATCGAACTGCCGTCCTTATTCAACGGGTACAATGTGCTGCGACCGGGAGCTGCTGTTACGGAAAAGACGGAGCTTGTATTGGCTGTCAACGAAACAATGGCTTACGTTTATAAAATGAAATCCGGGCCTTCGCTTCGACAATTGGCTGACTTAACGAAATCGGAAGCGCGGATAGATCTGACGGCATGGAAAGAGAACGGATGGATGCATGTCACCCGAAACGGCATACCAGGCGAATTGCGCTTCAAAGCGAACGGACCTATAAAAGATATGTACGGGCAATCATGGGCATTAGACCATAATCGGGATGTTTTGGATTTAAAAATAAGCGGGGACAAGTTGGAGTACGGTCAATATCCGGACGCTTTGGCACGGTTATCGGGCGCTTTGAATTCTCATAGAGGACCCTTTTTAGTGATTACAGCAAAGCCGGGTTACGAATTGGCGGCTCAAAGCTCGCCTACGCACGAGGGAGGAGGGGGGCACGGTTCTTTACATGCTGAGGAATCGTTGATCCCTCTGATCATTTGCGGAACGGATCGGGATCCGCAGCGGCATCGTCTGGTCGATATAAAGAACTATGTTATGCAATTGTTGATGGAGAGGCAGAACTTGCGTTAGGGTGTGCCAATAGGAGGAAATCAATTGCAGCTTAAGGTTATGACATTTAATATTCATCATGGGAGGGGAATCGACCGCAAACTGGACCTGAATCGAATTGCTGAAGTTATTCAAGAAAGTGGGGCCGATTTAATCGGGCTAAACGAGGTGGACCGGTATATGGGACTAAGAAGCGGCAATATGGACCAAGTACAATGGTTGGCAAATCGTTTGAACATGAATTATGCATTCGGATCAACATTTTCATTACAATCCAGAAGATTTGGCTGCAGACAGTTTGGGAACGCCTTTTTGTCCCGTTATCCCATTACATTTCAATTCAATCACCTCTATTCATTACGGTTTCCTATAATGGAAACCCGATCGTTATTGGAAGTTTCTGTTCAAACTTTTTCCCAATCATTAAAAATTTATGTAACCCACCTTAGTATGCAGCCCTTTTTTCGTAAAAAACAAGTTGATTTTATCATTGAAAAAATGGCTCGAGAAGAGCAGCCTGTTGTTCTTCTGGGAGATTTGAATTTTAAACCCGGAAAAAAAGCATGGACAAAACTTGCTGCTTATTTAACGGATACAGCTGAAATTTCAGATTTTTCTCAATCCTATTGCACGTTTCCATCGTTTCGGCCGATCTTGCAGCTCGATTACATCTTTGTGAGCCGGAATATTCATGTTGCCGCCGCGGAAGTGATCCAAACCAGCCCAAAAGCATCGGACCATCTTCCATTAGTATCGCAAATCATACTGGACGATGTCGGTTCTGAATAGCAAGGGCAGGAATGAGGGAAAATATCTCAAGCTCAAATACTGAAGGGAGGATTTTCATGAAAAGCAAGAAAATCATTATTCGCGGCTTGTTTGCGGTCATCTGCATCCTGATGCTGACGGGTTGTACGGAGAAAAAAACGCTCCATGTCGGAGTGGAGAGAAATTTCAAGCCGTTTACATATGTGGAAGAAGGAAAATTCAAAGGGTTTGAAATCGATTTATGGGAAGCCGTAGCCCAAGATGCGGGATTCCGGAAGTATAGGTACGAACCCATGGATTTCGGGGAATTAATGGACGCCGTGAAGACAGGGAAAGTGGATTTTGGGTTGGCAGGTCTCACGGTCAATGATGCACGTAAAAACGAAATGAAATTTTCAATCCCTTATTACGATACGGGTCTTGTGGTAATGACGGCAGCGGATAACAAGCAAATCAACAGCACCCGCGATCTGGAAAACAAGACGGTAGCCACCAAATTGGGGACGACCGGATATCAATTTGCCAGCGAGCTGAAAGGCCTCAAAGAGGTTAAGGGCTATCCCGATATTTCCCGCGCCTTTGAAGATTTGATGAAGAAGAATGTGGATGCCGTCATTTTTGACGAAGCACCTGCAAAAAATTTCATGCGCACGGAGGGGAAAGGGAAAGTGGAAATTCTCAGCGGGGCTTTGAACAAAGAAAACTACGCGATTGTTACGGGGAAAGAAGGCCGATATATAGGAAGAATCGATAAAGCGATCGAAGACATTTCGAAAAATGGCACCTACGAAAAAATTTACCGGAAGTGGTTCGGGAAGAAGCCGGACAAATTGCCGGGCTCATAAAACAGCAAGACTGGGCGATCCGTCGCGAATAGGTGTATAATGGCAACATAAGCAAACAATCAGGTGTCGGAACATGCGGCACAAGCAAAGCTGCAGGTACGCCGTTAGAG
>CAZESH010000204.1:0-8089 GCA_964514665.1 uncultured Caryophanales bacterium | reverse complement strand
CCGCATGCACGGTTTGACGGGGAGTCCGAGGGAGTAATCCCTCGTCTTACCCTACCTAATCGAAAAAAATCAATTGACGGAAAAAGTTTAGAGGCGTATTTGGTTCCCCCTTTTTTTTATTTAGAAAATAGTTGATTAAACAGAAAATTGCAAATTGCGCTTCATTATCTAAGCCGCTTAATATTTAGGCAATCCCGATTTCGCAGATGAGAAAAGATCACCTAGTGAGAGGGGTACATTAGATGGGAGGAAGAAGAGTAATGAGACTTGGCGGACCGATTTTCAAATCGGATGCAAAAAAACCGGAGGAGCTCGTAAAGTTTCATCAAGATTTAGGTTTTTCAGCAGCGTATTGCAAATATATTGAAGATCCGTCAGAACGAGACGAATACATTCAGGCATTTAAAGAAGCCGATATTGTTCTCGCAGAACTAGGAGCGTTTTGCCTGAATATCTCCGATCCTGACGAAGCAGCGCGGGAAAAGCAAATTGCGGAGATCATCGAAAGACTGCGGCAAGCAGAAGAAATGGGTGCGCTTTGCTGTGTCATGCACGGGGGCAGCTATAACAATTCCGGCTGTGTGAAGGCTCATCCGGATAATTTTTCAGAAGCTAACATCGAGCATAATATCCGTGTCATTCAACGCATACTCGATGAGGTTCAGCCTAAACGAACAAAGTTGGTGCTTGAAACGGAGTCCTATGTCCTTCCTGACAATCCCGACTTGTATTTGCGGATGCTGAAGGAAATTAACAGGCCAGGCTTTGCCGTTCATTTGGATCCCGTCAACATGACGTTAAATCCCAGGCGAGTTTATTATAGCGGAGACTTTATTCGCGAATGCTTCGCGAAACTGGGACCTTACATTGTCAGCTGTCATGCCAAGGATACCAACTTAGTCGATCACGCTACCGTACAGATTACAGAAACTTATCTCGGAAACGGTACGCTTGATTATGGAGCCTACTTGACAGAACTGAACAAACTGTCGCAGGAACCGCCGTTAATGATTGAGCACTTAAGCGAAGAGCAGTTGTCTTCCGCCTTGAATTATGTATTCAATAAAGCGGAAGAATTGGGGTTGACGTTCAAACATATGGATAAACGCGTGCTTTACCGGTAGTTTAAATAATTTTTTAAGGAAATGGAGAGGTTTATAAATGAAACAAGTCATGATAAATGGAGAAAGACGGGCTGTATTAATCGATGTTGAAAAGCCGAAGCTTCAGGAAGGATGGGCTTTAGTCAAAATACATGCATGCCCGATGTGCACTGAATACAAGGTGTTTACTCAAGGAGGCGAGCATTGCAACCTCGGTCATGAAGCTGCAGGAGAAGTGGTTGAGGTTGCTCCAGGCAGCAAAGTCAAGGTTGGAGACCGGGTAGTCGTGATGCCCCAATATCCATGCGGGGAGTGCGAATACTGCGTTTCTGGCGATTACATCCATTGCGAGCACACCCTGGATTATCATGCCGGTACCTACTCCCAATATATTGCAAAACCGTCTTGGATATTGCCGAAAATACCGGACGGGGTACCGTACGAGAAAGCTTCGCTCGCTTTATGCGGGCTTGGTCCCTCTCTTGGCGCATTTGAAAGAATGGGCGTGGACGCATTCTCTACTGTCCTGATTACAGGGCTTGGTCCGGTTGGAATCGGTGCCGTCATTAACGCCAAATACCGCGGTGCGAAAGTCATTGCCGTGGAGATGAACGAATACCGCATCAAACTTGCGAAAGAACTCGGGGCCGATCACATCATCGATCCCATGAATGAGAATGCGGTTAAAGAAATCAAGGCGCTAACGGACGGCAAAGGACCCGATTACGGGATTGATTGTTCCGGTGTCGTTGCCGCCCACCGTCTGCAAATCGATTCGGTTAAACGGCTTGGGAAAGTTGCTTTCGTCGGAGAATGTGGACAGGAAACGCCGATTAGGATCAGTCAGGATCTGATCCGTAAAGGCATCTCTTTAATGGGCTCCTGGCATTACAATCTCAATGTATATCCGAAAATCATGCATATTATTCAGAACTTCCCGCTGTTGGACAAATTTATCACGCATGTGTATCCGATGAGCCAAATTCAAGAAGCTTTTGAAATGTCCGCATCTCAAAACAATGCCAAAATTATCTTGAAACCATGGGAGTGATGGCATGAAAATCGGAATGAATCTGCTTCTTTGGACGGATCAACCACGAGCCGATGAACATGGAGAACTGCTGGAAAGGATCAAGCAATGGGGTTTCGACGGTGTCGAAATCCCGATTGACTCGCTGGATAAGTCCGGAGCCAGGGAGTTGGGACAAAAGCTTGATGAATTGGAATTGGGCCGCACGACGATCTCTGCGTTAGATGCAGCTGTGGCGGATCCATCCAGTCGAGAGAAAAACCTGCGAAACGCTGCGATTCAACTGTTGAAAGAAGCACTCCTGAACACAAAAGAGTTAGGTGCGGATCTTCTTTGTGGTCCTTTGTTTCAAGGTCTCGGCAAATTCTCAGGAAAAGCGCCCGAGGATGACGAACGACGCTATGTTGTGGAGACGCTGCGGGAAGTCGGTGAATTCGCCCATTCCCTGGGAATCAAAATTGCACTGGAACCGTTGAATCGGTTTGAGATGTATATGGCGAATACATTGGCCGACGGTACTTCCATCGTCAGAGCAATTGATCTTCCCAATGTCGGTCTCCTAGCAGATACGCATCATGGCAATATTGAAGAGGCTGATACAGCTGATGCTTGGAGAAATGCCGCGGCAAACATTTTGCATGTGCACATTTCCGAAAATAATCGCGGCGTGCCTGGAAGCGGCCATGCGATTCCGGCCGATATTTTCCGAACCTTAAAGGATATTTCCTATGACGGCTGGGTTACAATCGAGGCTTTTGGTCAAACCGTTCCCGGTTTGATATCGCGGCTGCATCTGTGGCGTTCATTTTCTGAACACAATGATGATGCGGCACGTAAAGGGATTGCCTTTATTCGAAGCCAGTTGAAAGGATGAAAGAGGTGAAGAGATAATGCCGAAGGTAATGACGAATGGCATCCAAATGCATTATGAAGAAAGAGGCAGCGGGGAACCATTAATCTTGATTATGGGGCTCGGCGCGGACGGCTCCATGTGGGAAGACCATGTTAAGGCATATGAAGATCATTTTCGCTGCATCTTGGTTGATAACCGCGGCGCCGGCCGTTCCGACAAGCCGGAAGGTCCTTACAGCACGCGGATGATGGCGGAAGATATCGCAGGTTTATTGAAAGCGCTTCAAATAGACAAGGCACATATTTCCGGTATATCGATGGGCAGCGGAATCGCCCAGGAATTGGCGTTGGCGTATCCGGGAATCATCAAGACTCTGACGCTGATCGCCTCTTGGGACCGTTGTGACCCCTATACCGATCGAGTATTCGATATGTTCAAGTCCCTGATTGCTACATCCGATCCCATCGCTTTCACTCGTCTATTGCAGTTATGGATTTTCACGCCGGATTATCACAACCGCTGCATGGATGATCTTCTGGCAAGAGAGGAGGCAGGCAAGAACAATCCTTTTCCAATGCCGGTCCATGCCTTTCAAGCGCAATGTGAAGCCTGCAAGACACACGACACCAAGGGAAGATTGTCTGCCATTCAAGCACCCGTACTTATTGCTTCGGGGGATAAAGATATCTTTACTCCACTGCACTATTCCCAATCCATAGCCAAGGAAATTTGCGATTCGGAGCTGTTGGTGTTTCCCGATGCCGGTCATACGCATCATTGGGAAAGATTGGAAGAATTTAATCGGAAGACGCTGGAATTTTTAGTTCGCCACAATCAGTAAACAAGGAGAGGTGTTGGACGTGAATCCGAAAATATCCATTGGTTCTTGGGCATTTGCATTTGGTCCGTTTTCCAAAGCGCCCTGGGATTTCTCCCGCATTTTGAAATATGCCAGTAAAGCGGGTTATGACGGAGTGGAGGTCAATGGCTTTCACCCGCATCCCAATCCGGATGATTACGATACGCCGCAAAAGCGAAAAGCACTGATGAATGAAATACGTTCTTATGGATTGGGAATATCGGGATATGCACCAAGCTTTCACTCGGTTCCCCCTTCCATAATCGATCAAAACCAATATTTAGAGGAAATGAAACGGTTTATCGATTTTGCCCATGAGCTTGACACCACTATTATTCGTGTAGACACAGTCAGCCCGCCGGAAGCATTGTCAGATACGATTTATGCAGAACGTTTTTCCCGTCTGGTCTCAACTTGGCGTGCCAGCGCCGAATTGGCAGAACAAGAAGGTATGACCATCGCTTGGGAATTTGAACCGGGATTTTGGCTGAATAAACCCAGTGAAGTAAAGCGATTGGTGGAGGAAGTGGGGAACCCGGCGTTTCAAGTTTTGTTTGACACCAGCCATGCGTATATGAGCGGAGTCGCAGCGGCACGCCAATCCGGGACGAAAGAAGTTCTTAACGGAGGCGTGGTAGAATATGCCAAGCTGCTGGAAAATCATATCGGGCATTTCCATTTGATCGATTCCGACGGTACCCTACATGATGATGAAACCAGCACACATGAGGCGTTTGGCCGCGGATTGGTCGATTTCAAGTCCGTATTGACGGCATTGAAACCTGCGATCTCCCGGTTGGAATGGTGGTGCGTCGACTTTTGCTTTAATGCTGAGGTTGAGGAATGGGGACGTGCGGCTGTACCTTTTATCCGCGATCGAATCAAGGAGGTGTCGTAATTTATGTCCATCCGGTTTGGCTGCCAAACTTATACCTGGCAAATGTCTTATGAGAAGTACAAAAATCAATTGGGAGCGATTATGGATACGGTTCAGGAGAGCGGCGGATTTGAGGGGTTGGAAGCGGAAGTTTGCATGCTGGGAGATTTCTACGATAATGCCGATTCGTTTGGCGAATCATTGAAGAAACACCATCTGAAATTAGCGGCACTTACGTTAGCGCTTCCATGGCTGCATCCTGAGGAGACGGCGGAAGAAAAACAGGAAGCTGATCGATTGATCCATTTTTTAAATCGTTTTCCCGAGGCAAAACTGATTTTGGTGCAGCTTCCAGGAAAAGACCGCTCAAACTTGCGAATCAGGCAGGACAATTGCCTGAAATGTGTGAATGCTGTGGCACAGCGGGCTTCTGAACAGGGCATAATCTGCGCCTTTCATCCGAATTCACCGGAAGGTTCCGTATTCCGCACTGCAGAGGATTACCAAGTGATGTTTTCAGGATTGAATACCCATTATGTGGGCTACTGTCCCGATACCGGACATATCGCCAACGGTGGAATGGATCCTTTGGAAGTGATTCGGGGCAATCGTCCCCTTGTCAAGCATTGTCACTTTAAGGACATTTCGGCTGATCAAGTATGGACGGCAATGGGGAGAGGTGTGATTGCCCATCCGGAAGTTACAAGTTATTTGAAATCTACCGGATATGATGGGTGGATCATGGTTGAGGAAGAATCGGAAAGGGCGGAAAGCGAACCGGATGCGGTAACGATAGAAAACGGTCATTACATCCGGCAATATCTCAAAAAATCCTGAGGAGGAATAAGCTTCATGAAACCAGTACCTTCCACTCCTTCCGCCATACCGGTAAAGATTCATAGAACGTCCAATTGGATTAGAATCAAACGATACTGGCAGTTGTATTTGCTCATCGCGCTTCCGCTCACCTATCTCATCATTTTTAAATATATTCCGATGTTTGGCGTGCAGATCGCGTTTAAGGATTACAACTTTGTCAAAGGCATATGGGGAAGCGAATGGGTTGGATTTAAACATTTTGAGTCATTTTTCCATTCCCCGTTCGCCGGCAGAATCATCCGAAATACGTTTGAAATCAGTCTGCTCACTTTGCTTTTTAATTTCCCTGCACCCATTATTTTAGCTTTATTTTTGAATGAAATCCGAATGGGAATATTCAAAAAAACCGTGCAAATGATCACCTATGCGCCTCATTTTATTTCCACAGTGGTCATGTGCGGGATGATCCTGCTGTTCTTGTCTCCCACCCATGGAGAAATCGGCAGACTCTTTCAATCCCTGGGAATTAAACCTATAAATTTCCTTGGCGTCGCAGATGATTTTAAATATGTCTATTCCTTAACCGATATGTGGCAGCATACAGGATATGCATCTATTATTTATTTTGCGGCATTGGCAGGTATCAGTCCGGATTTGTATGAAGCGGCCCGTGTGGACGGAGCCAACCGTTTGCAGAAAATGATTCACATCGATTTGCCTGGAATCACGCCGGCGATCGTTGTTTTGTTGATTTTGAGTGCGGGAGATATTTTAAATGTTGGTTTCGAAAAGACTTTCCTGCTGCAAAACAATCTGAATTTACCAAGCTCGGAAGTCATCGCAACTTATGTGTACAAGGTTGGATTAATTAACGCAAACTACAGCTTTTCCGCGGCAATTGGCGTTTTCAACTCTGTGATCACCTTTACGTTGTTGATTCTGGTTAACACGATTTCCAGAAAAATATCGGAGCACAGCTTATGGTAACGTCTGATAAGCGAAGGAGAAACGGATGAAATGAATAACGCGATTAAAGAAACGACTTTTGACCGTATATTTCTTACAGTGATTTATATCTTTTTGGGGATTGTTCTTATTATTGTAGGGTATCCGCTTTTGCATATCATCAGTGCATCGTTCAGTGATTATCAAGCGGTAATATCCGGGCAAGTAACGATCTTTCCCATTAAGCCGACGCTAATCGCTTATAAGGAAATTTTTTCCAGTGATCAGATATTGACAGGTTATGGAAATTCTTTATTTTACACTGTTGTCGGAACTCTGGTGCAGGTAACCCTTACGGTCTTTATGGCCTATCCCTTAGCCCGCAAAGAATTATTCGGACGAGGGCTGCTGATGGGAATCATTGTCTTCACGATGTTTTTTAACGGAGGCTTGATCCCCACTTACCTCCTCGTAAAATCGCTAGGGATCTTGGATACGCGTTTGGCGCTAATTTTGCCCCAGGCTATGATGGTATTTCAAGTTATCATTGCCCGCACTTTTTTCCAGGCGACGATTCCGACCGAATTGTATGAAGCAGCTGAGCTTGACGGATGCAGCGAACTAAGAACGTTCTGGACCGTCGTTCTGCCGCTTTCCAAACCGATTATTGCTGTCCTGGTTCTCATGTATGCCGTGTACAATTGGAATGCGTATTTTGATGCGTTAATTTACCTAAATTCCAAAGACAAATTTCCACTGCAGTTGGTTCTTCGCAATATTCTCATTCTAAATCAGCCGAGATCTATGATCACCACGAATGTGCAGCGAATGATGAAGCTTCAGGAAATGGCAGAGCTTCTTAAGTACGCATTGATTGTAGTTGCCAGTCTTCCGGTGATGATGGTATATCCTTTTATTCAAAAGCATTTCGTGAAAGGCGTAATGATTGGTTCCCTTAAAGGCTGAAGAATCCATGGACTTGAAGGGAGGTGAAGAGGAAGGCCGTTTTGCCAAGTTTAATGGACATGCAAGGAAATGACATGCAAGGAAAATTAAAAGGAGGGCATTTCTCTTGAAAAAGGCATTCGTAATGTTTGTTCTGGTTTTTGGTTTGACCATTTTATTGGCCGGCTGCAGCAAAGGGGAAAGTGATGCTTCTACGTCTGGAACAGCTTCATCATCTCCTTCAGCAGATACAAGTTCAAAAGAAAATGGCTCGTCGGAGCCGGTGACGCTAAACGCCTTTTCATTTCAATCCTCTGCAATTCAGGACTATGACAACAACGATTTGACAAAATTTGTAGATAAAAAATTCAACGTGAATATCAAGTGGACACTGGCTCCTGAAGATAGTGCGGTGGAAAAACAACAACTGCTTTTGGCCAGTGGAAACTATCCGGATGTATTTTTTGCAGGCGACTTCAACCAGAATGACCAAATCAAATATGGCAAGGGCGGTGTGCTGATTCCGCTGAATGATCTGATTAAAGAATACGGGCCCAACATTCAAGCTGCTTTCGAACAAACACCGGTTTTGAAAACGGCAGTAACTGCTCCCGATGGAAACATCTATTCGCTGCCGGGTTATGAAGAGTGCTACCAC
>CAZESH010000203.1:0-8111 GCA_964514665.1 uncultured Caryophanales bacterium | reverse complement strand
GGCATTGCGCTGCATGACAGCGTGTTTGTGCCTTACGACGGATATTTTGACGAGCAGTCGGATACGGTGGAATGGATCGACAAGCTGCTTGAAGATCCGGGCAGCGGCGTGAGCGTGCCGGCTGCGATTATTTTGGAAACGGTCCAGGGCGAAGGCGGCTTGAATGTCGCCGGAATGGACTGGTTAAAGCGAGTGGAAGCGTTATGCCGTAAATGGGATATTCTGTTGATTGCCGATGATATTCAAATGGGCTGCGGAAGAACGGGAACGTTTTTCAGCTTCGAGCCCGCCGGCATCAAGCCGGATATCGTCTGCCTCTCCAAATCGATTGGCGGATACGGACTCCCGCTTGCACTCACTTTGCTGAGACCGGAATTGGACATCTGGGCTCCCGGAGAGCACAACGGCACATTCCGCGGCAACAATCTCGGCTTCGTGGCTGCTGCTGAGGCTTTAAGCTTCTGGGAAGACGAATCGTTCACCCGCGATGTGCAAGCGAAAAGCGAATACTTGACTGAGCGATTGGAGCAGATGGTCAAGGATTATCCGCAGCTGAAAGGCTACCGCAAGGGCAGGGGCATGATTCAAGGCATATCCTTCGCGGAAGAAGGCTTTGCCGAAGCGTTAAGCAAGCAGGCATTTGAAAAAGGATTGATTATGGAGACTTCGGGAGCGAGCAGCGAGGTCATCAAAGTGATGCCGCCTCTGACGATAGACAAGGAAGGACTGGATAAAGGACTTGCAATCTTCGAAGGATTGCTGAAGAAGGCGAGTGAAGGAGGTACTGATCGATGATCGTGCGCTATTTGGAGGATTTGATCAACACGGAAAGCGATATTAACGAAGAAACCTGGAACAGCCGGCGGCTGCTGCTGAAGAAAGACGGCGTCGGGTTTTCTCTGCATGATACGGTGATTCGCGCCGGTACGGAATCGATGTTTTGGTATAAAAATCATGTCGAAGCGGTTTACTGTGTCGAAGGCAGCGGTGAAGTGGAAACGGTCGGCGACGGCAAAGTGTATCCCATTCGTCCCGGCACGCTCTACGTGCTGAACGGGCACGAAAAGCACTATCTGCGGGGCACAACCGACATGCGCATGATCTGCGTATTCAACCCTCCGGTCACCGGCCGCGAGGTTCATGATGAAGAGGGTGTATACCCGCTCGTGGATGACGACGAAAAAATGACAGTCAAATAAAGGATACTTTTATAAAATGGTCAGGAGATGATTGGAAATGAGCTTGTCCGCCTCAATCAGAAATGATATGTACCCGTCAAGGATAAAGGAACAGCCGGAAATTCTGGAGCGCAAGGACCCGGTGATTTATACCGAGCCCTTCGCTTCGGGAGTACTCTCCAAAGCGGAAATGGAATTTTACGACAAGAACGGCTACCTGTTCCTCGAAAATTTCTTTGCACCGGAGGAATTGGAGGAATTACAGAGCGAATTGGACGCGGTTCGCGAACAAAGCCGGGGTGTCAAGAAGCCGGAAATCATACTCGAGCCGGAAGGCGATGAAGTGCGCTCGGTATTCGCCGTGCATCGCGATAATGCGATATTCAAGAAATTATCCGAAAGCCGCAAGCTTGTCGATATGATGGAGCAAATTCTTGGCAGCCGCGTATATGTCCATCAATCCAGAATCAATTTCAAGCCGGGCTTTAAAGGCAAAGAATTTTATTGGCACTCCGATTTCGAAACGTGGCATGTGGAAGACGGCATGCCGCGGATGCGGGCATTGAGCTGCTCGATTGCCTTAAGCGACAATTTTCATTTTAACGGTCCGCTGATGGTCGTTCCAGGCTCGCACCGCAAATTTATCGCCTGCGTCGGACAAACGCCGGAAAACCATTATGAGAAGTCCCTGCGAAGACAGGAATACGGCGTTCCCGATCCCGACAGCCTGCGGATGCTTGTGGAGGAAGGCGGCATCGACACGCCTACGGGAAAGGCAGGGTCGATCCTGCTGTTCGACTGCAACGTCATGCACGGCTCCAACAGCAACATTACGCCTTATCCGCGCAGCAATGTATTCATGGTGTACAACAGCACGGAGAATAAGCTGGAGAAGCCGTTCTCCGAACAGAAACCGCGTCCGGAATACATTGCGCACAGAGAGGTATAATCACGCGATCGGTGCCGATTGAGGATTGAACAACGGGGCTGTCCCAGAAGTCATTGATGACGGAGGGGCGGTCCTGTTGTTTGTCTTTGACCAAAGAGAGAGGCACAGCCTTCGCGAGATTGCTTAATTGGAGCACAATCCATGAGGTGCAATGCCGAAAACGGGAATTGCAGATGACTTGGAGTCTGTGCGGCCAAGCGGTTTATGTGCAGCTAACAGCCTGCAGCGCTCTGGATTCACCGGATGCAAACTGATACACTGAAGGAATAGCATAAGAAATGCACAAGAAAAATGCTCAAGAAAAGGAGCTTTGAATCAACGACCATGGCCAATCCGAAATATTATGTCGTATGGGAAGGGAAAACCCCTGGCATTTACCGCAGCTGGGCGGAGTGCAAGGCGCAGGTGGACGGCTTTCCCCAAGCCAAATACAAATCCTATGAATCGGAAGCGGAGGCCTCCCGCGCCTATGCCGCCGGTTGGAGGAAAATGCTCGATTTTTCCCGATCCGGCAAAGCGGGCAAGCCGGGCGGTGCGGAAAAGGCGGCAGGGGATTACATAAAGGACAGCATCAGTGTGGATGTCGGCTGCAGCGGCAATCCCGGAATTGTGGAATATAAAGGAGTCGATACCGCCACCGGTGAAGTGCTGTTCTATGTCGGGCCGATTAAGAAGGGGACAAACAACTTGGGTGAATTTCTTGCCATCGTCCATGCGCTCGCTTATTTGCATAAGCGAAACAGCAACAAAACGATCTACAGCGATTCGCGCACGGCGATCAGTTGGGTGCGCAATAAAAGCGTGGCTTCGAGCCTGGAGCGCGATGATTCAACCGAGCCTATCTGGTCGTTGGTTGATCGTGCCATCGCTTGGCTGCACAGCCACAGCTATGCCAATCCGATTGTGAAATGGGAGACGAAGGCGTGGGGCGAGATCAAAGCCGATTTCGGAAGGAAATAGCTTCGGGCTCGGGCTGCTTCTTGGCATTCGGCTTGTTTCGTCAGGGCAACTTATTTTCCCTTTACTTAAGATTATAGCCGGATGATAAACTGTTTCTCTAGACCCACACAGAGGCCTTCTGTTATGATGCATAAAATGAACGTTATTAAAGAGGTTGTTCAAAAAGTGGTTCGTCCAACCTCCTCGGTTCTATAAACCGGACTTTTTGAACACGCATTTAAAGATAAAGGCGGGAAGTAGCGGGTGGATGTTTATAAAGATATCAAAATGGGCGAGAGGGGGGCATGGGTCAGCATTATTGCTTATGTGCTTCTGTCCGCTGTCAAGCTTGTCATCGGATATGTCGCATTCTCCGAAGCTCTGGTCGCAGACGGACTGAACAACACGACGGATATCGCTGCTTCCTTGGCGGTGCTGATCGGCTTGAAAATATCGCGCATTCCGGCGGATGCGGATCATCCGTACGGTCATTTTCGTGCGGAAACGATTGCCTCCCTGCTCGCTTCGTTCATCATGGCAGCCGTAGGCATTCAGGTTTTGATCAGCGCCGGTCGTTCCCTGCTGTATGGCAAGGAAGCCTCTCCCGAAATGGCAGCCGGATGGACGGCGCTTGGTTGTGCGGTGATCATGTTCGTCGTTTACCGTTACAATTATCGGCTTGCCGGAAAAATAGGCAGCGGTGCGCTGCGTGCGGCTGCCAAAGACAATTTGTCAGATGCGCTGGTCAGCGTAGGCGCTTTTGTCGGCATCATCGGGACGCGGTTCGGTTTCTCTTTTTTGGATCCGGTAGCGGCCTTCGCCGTTGGCTTGATCATTTGCAAGACGGCATGGGACATTTTCAGAGACGCGAGCCATTCTCTGACGGACGGCTTTGACGAGACCAACCTGCAGCGCTATCGTCAAACGATAGAGGCAATTGCAGGCGTAGAACGAATCTCCGAGGTGAGAGCGAGGAAACACGGCAATAGTGTGCTGGTCGATGTGACCATCGAGGTCGATCCGGAGCTCAATGTGGTGGAAAGCCATTCGATCACGGAACGAATCGAAAACGTCATGTACAAGGAATACAAAATTCCCCATGTTTTTGTACATATTGAACCGATCGTTGGGCGGCGGGACTATTAGGATAAAAGAGGTGAGCTCGGGTGACAGTTCGTATTTTGACCGACAGCGCAGCGGATTTGCCGCAGGAAATCGTTCGCGAGCGGGGGATTGCGGTGCTTCCGTTTGCGGTCAATGACGGGGAACGCGATTATTTGGACGGGGAGTCGATTGACTCCGTATATGTATTGAATGAAATGCGCGGCGGAAAAGTGTTCAAAACCTCTCAGGTGCCGATCGGCCGTTTCGAGCAGATTTTTGCAGAGGTGGCGGAAAAGGGAGAGAGTGCGATCTATATCGGGTTCTCATCGGCGTTGTCCGGCACCTTCCAAGCTTCCATACTAGCCAGAAGCGAATCGCTTGAACGCTATCCCGAGCTTGATCTTGAGGTGATCGACACCCGTTGCGCCTCGCTTGGCTGCGGTCTCGTTGCCCTGCATGCCGCGGAGTTGTCCGCCCAGGGCAGGAGCAAGGAGGAAATAGCAGAGGCGTCGAAGCGAATGGCCGGGCAGATGGAGCATCTGTTTACAGTGGATGATTTGGAGTATCTGTACAGAGGCGGCAGAGTCGGTCGATCCGCGGCCTTGATCGGCGGTTTACTGAATATCAAGCCGCTTATGCATGTTGCAGACGGAAAACTTGTTCCTCTGGAAAAGATCAGGGGCAGGAAAAAAGTGCTGCAGCGGATGCTCGAGCTGATGGAGCAAAGAGGCACCCGCCTGGAGGAGCAGACGATCGGGATCGTTCACGGCGATGATCCGGAGGCTGCCAGCCAGCTGAAGGAAATGATTGAGCATAGATTCGGCTGCCGGAGATTTGTAATCAATACGCTCGGCAGCACGATCGGTGCGCATGCCGGACCGGGTACGCTGGCCGTGTTTTTCCTGGGCGGAAACCGGTCGGTTTAAAAAGCGTACAAGTGGCGGATCTGTGCCGCTACATCTTCAATCCGGTTGGACACTTGTGGAATGGAGTAGCCGATATAGATCGGCGATGTCGGGAATCGCGGCACGATTTTGGCCGCGATTTTGTCGTCTAATTTATAAAAGAACAGATTATAGCTGGTGCAGCTGCGGTGGAAATGATTCAGCAGATAATGCACCGCAGTTTGAATGTAATCGGCCATCTGCTCAATGCCCGACAAATCCTCCAGCAGCACATTGAACTCGAAAAAACCGACCCGCGGCTTGACCGAAAGGTTAAACTGCACATGCTGCTGCTGATCGATTGCGATGCCTTCGAAGTGGGTATCGCGAACATGATCTTGATAGTCCAGCGAGGTCAAACCGACAATCTGCATGTGCGGGTGATAAATGCTGCCTCCCGAAAGCGGGCCGTGATTTTTGAAAAACAACACCGAGCGGTACAACCCGCTGTTTTCCATCTCCAGCCAGTGGCGGATGCCGAAGCGCATAACCCGGTACAAATGCGGCTTCTTGTAGGTGGAAAGCTCTTCCTCGCAATCGTCCGTTTCAATCAATACGGTCATGAAGGCGTCTTTGATCACCGGATATTTATTCTTCAGCAGAACGATGGGACCGTCCTTCTCTAAAATGCCTTCCAGGCTGTCCCGGTCGCAAAAAGGACACTTCGTACTGCGGTTGACAATGCTTTCAGGTTTTTGTCGGCCCAGATGGGAATCGAAATAAAGGTGATTGATCGACTGCACGCTGACGGCACCCCTTTGTTTTATATTTTAGGGCAGGGTATGTTCAGGCTGAAACCAGATATGCTGAAAATCGATCCATCCCAGGGAATTGATGCTTACGCCCTTTAGGGTTGGATGAAACGATGAAATCACGGTTTTATGAAGCAGGAACAAGACGGCGCTCTGTTCGGCAAGCAGCAGCTCTGCCTCTTTTATTTTTCTGTTGCGGAGCGCTTCTTGCGGCTCCCGCAGCGCTTGTGCAACAATCGTATCGATTTTGCTGCACAGCGTGCTGTCCATATGCTTGCGAATAAAGCTCTCGCTATTCTGCAAAATTTCGATTAGCGAAACGATGCCTTCCTCAAGCACAATGCCATATAAGACGCAATCCGCCGCCTTCGCTTTTTCCGAGAGGCCGGCTTCCGCCCAGCCGACAACGGAAACCCTTATGTGAATACCGATTTTTTCACATTGCGCTTGCACCCAGTATGCGTCCGGGGCATGCCCTTCGAAGGTTAGAAGGTTGACGGTTTCCCCATTGTAGCCGGATTGCCGCAGCCGTTTCATGGCAAGCTCTGAATCGAATGAGGGGTCCTCATGGATCTTTTCACCTTCCAACTGAAAGCTGGCTGCAGGGCAAACCCGATTTTCCCCGAGTGCCGCGATCATCTCCGAGCGGTTGACGAAATGATGAATCGCTTGCCTGAGGGCGAGGCTTTGAACGGGCCCGTCTTTTTCAACATTAAACGAAAGCAGGCTGCAGCCCGCATAAAGGCTTTCGATTTGGGTATGCTCTTTTGCCGGATATTGAAGTTTATGCCGATCGGCGAAAATCAGCTGCTCCAAATCGGGATATTTCATTTGAAATTGCTCGTCATCGGGCGTGATGATGATTTCAATCCGGTCGAGATGGGCTCTGCCGCAAAAATACGATTCAAATGCTTGGAGCATATAGCGTCCGCCGGTTGTAGATTTAAGCAGGAACGGTCCCGTTCCCACAGGCTGCCGGGCGAACTCGTCGGGATTCTGCCTGCATTTGTCCATGGGAACAATGGAGGTAGACGGCAGGCATAAGAAGCGGGGCAGCAGATGATTCGGCTCGCTTAATGCAACACGCAGACAATAGCGATCCAAAACTTCGATATGCTCCATATTGGCAAAAAGCCAGTGCCGCGCTGTTCCATTTGCATGGATTAATGCACTTATGCGGTTGAAGGTATATTCCACATCGAACGCGGTCATCTCCCTGCCGTGATGAAACCGCACGCCCCTGCGCATATAAAACGTCCATCTTTTACCGCTGCGGTCCGCTTCCCAGTGGTGTGCGAGATGAGGCTCGACCTGATTCGTGCGATGGTTAAAATGCAGCAGCGTATCAAAGATCTGTTTGATCATATTCGCATCCATAGCCATGAAAATGTACAACGGATCCAACGAGACGGCCGAACAGGAAACAGGAAAACGAAGCGTCTGGAGCTGCTCCTGCTGCTCCGACTCCGAGCTGTATCCGAAATAGGAGGTCAGCCACTCGATAAACTTATCCTGTGCCGCCGTTCCTGTGCCGTAAGTGGAGATCAGGCTCCAGGCCTCCTGCAGCTCGCCTTTTTTCACCAGGTCTCTGGCTTCCTCGAACAGCAGGTCCTCGAGCGGAGCGCGGAAGGTTATGGAGGAGGTGTTGCCCCTGCCTTGGCCGCTTTCCCATTCAATCCATTGAAGCTCTGCCATTCGTCTGATCACCAGCTTGACGTTTCTCGGGGTACAGTAAAGCATCGAGGTTAATTCCCCGATGGTGATTTTATAGGGCACATGCTCCTTGGAATTTTCCAGGCTGTGGCGGATTTGCAGATACTGCAGCGCCAATTGCACCTTATCTTCCCTCCCCCGAAAAAGGTGAAACAATTAAACATAATTATACTCTTTTTTCCTCCTTTTAACCAGCTTACAATAAGCCCTGAAAGGAAAAAATTTCAAAAGGAGTGAGAATCATGCTGTTGGAATTGTATATGGCGGAGATGCTGATGGAGTACCAAAAAGAAGAGCAAATCATGCGCAGAAAGGCAAGGACCAAGCCTGAGCTTCGCTCCGGCCCGATGTCGGCTGCACATAGGCCGGAGCGAAAGGCTTAAAGGGTTTCGTAGCCGTTCACGACAACGTCAAGCTTGCCGGTATGCGGATCGATGATCATGCCGTGCACGGAGACATCCTGCGGCAGCAGGGGATGATTGCGGATAATGCCGACGCTGTTTTCCACACCGTCGCGGACGTTCTCGAAACC
>CAZESH010000202.1:0-8145 GCA_964514665.1 uncultured Caryophanales bacterium | reverse complement strand
CTGCTGCCGCACTTCGTGACCGTGCGCAACGGCAACGACGTCTCGCTCGATCAGGTTGCCAAAGGCAACGAAAAGGTGCTTCGCGCCCGCTTGTCCGATGCCCGTTTTTTCTATTTGGAGGATCAAAAAATGCCGATCGAGCGCGCACTTGCCCGCTTGGAGACGATTGTCTTCCATGAGGAGCTGGGAACGGTGGGTGACAAGGTCAGACGCATCCGCAAAATATCAGAAACGATTGCAACGGCGCTTGCGCTGCCTGAGCATACGCTCCAGCATGTGCGCAGGGCTGCGGGCATATGCAAATTCGATTTGGTTACGCAAATGGTCTATGAG
This sequence comes from uncultured Caryophanales bacterium, assembly GCA_964514665.1. Classification (GTDB taxonomy): domain Bacteria; phylum Bacillota; class Bacilli; order Paenibacillales; family KCTC-25726; genus CAZESH01. The sequence continues at coordinate 7,812 of CAZESH010000202.1, read as the reverse complement.
TTTCCCGAACTGCAGGGAATTATGGGAGAGGATTATGCGAGAAAGGCCGGCGAGCCGGAGGAAGTGGCCAAGGCGGTTTTCGAGCATTATCAGCCGAGATTTTCCGGCGATCAGGTTCCCGCCTCCATGACCGGGGCGATTGTCAGCATGGCGGACAAAATCGATACGCTTGCCGGATGCTTCTCTATCGGCATCATTCCCACGGGCTCGCAGGATCCGTACGCCTTGAGACGGCAAACGGCCGGAATCGTGCAGATCTTGCTGGAGCACAAGCTGCCGCTTGGCATTTCCGAGCTGATCGCGATCGCGCTCGATGTGCTGCAGGCGAGCCGCGGGCTGAAAAGGGACAAAGATGAAATCGTGAAGGACCTGCTGCACTTTTTCTCGCTTCGCGTCAAGAACGCTTTTCCGTCCGAAATCCGCTACGATATCGTGGATGCGGTCATGGCCAGCGGCTTTGATTCTGTGCTGTCCGCAGTCCGCAGGGGCGAGGCGCTCATGCAGGCTGTTGCCGACGGTGATTTCAAAGCTGCCTCGGATGCTTTTACACGGGTCAACAATTTGGCTGCAAAGGCGAATTCGGCCATCGCAGCGGATTACACGCTTCTGGTCGAACCTTCCGAGCAGCAGCTGCTTGCCGCTTGGCAAACGATGCATGAACGGTATGTACGGGAGCTTCAGGCCTATAACGAAGCGGAAGCTTTGGTGCTGCTCGGTGAATTGAAGGAACCGATCAACCGTTTTTTTGATGCAGTAATGGTCATGGTCGAAGACGATCAATTAAGGGAAGCGCGGCTTGGCTTGCTGAAAGCTATGTCGGAAGACATCCGCAAGTTCGCGGACTTTCAGAAATTGGTCTGGTAGGAGGGGCGGCCAATGGCAGAAAACACCTTGCGGCCCGTTGTTTATGTGGTTTCCGATTCGCTAGGCGAGACGGGGGAGTTTGTCGTGAAAGCCGCGGCCACGCAATTTGTCCCCCAGCAAGTGGAAATTCGCAGATTTCCCTTTGTGGAATCGAAGGAAAGCATCGATCAGGCTTTGCGGGCGGCTTCGCGCAACCAAGCTTTTGTCGTATTTACGCTGGTTATTCCTCAGCTCCGTGAATATATGATTGAACGCGCAAATGAGATGGGGATCGTCGCGATCGATCTGCTCGGCTCGATTATTCAAAATCTTGAACGAACGTCCGGCAGGGAGGCCAAACATGAGCCGGGGATGATTCATAAGCTTGACGAGGATTATTTCAAACGGGTGGAGGCGATCGAATTCGCCGTAAAATATGACGACGGAAGGGATTCGAGCGGCATTTCCAAGGCCGATATCGTGCTGGTCGGCGTTTCCCGCACCTCCAAGACCCCGCTGTCGATGTATTTGGCTCACAAAACGTTCAAGGTCGCGAATGTGCCGCTCGTTCCCGAATTAAAACCGCCCAAGGAACTGTTTGAGGTGCCGAAGGAAAAAGTGATCGGCCTGAAAATTTCTCCGGAAAAGCTTAACGCCATCCGCAAGGAACGGTTGAAAGCGCTGGGGCTTGCGGAAAACGCCAAATATGCCAACGAGGAAAGGATTCGTGAAGAGCTGGAATTTGCCCATGACGTGATGAAAACACTGCGGTGCCCTGTGATTGAGGTTTCCGACAAGGCAGTGGAAGAAACGGCAAGCGTGATTCTTTCGCTGTTCAACATCCGTAGCTAAATTTGTCCGACGAACAAAATCGCGAACCCGAGGATATAGGTTTAAGCGGGCAGAACTATCCGGATTACTGTAATAAGAGAGGTGTGGGTTCCGATTTGGGTTCCGCCTGCTTTCCGGCAAAGATGTGCAAATTGACCAGTCCAAGCCTGAGAGACCAAGAACCATCGAAGCATATGCTTAAAAGCGAAGATCTCCGACTTTCATGGTTCTAGGTCTCTCAGGCTCTCCCTTTACGCAACGGTAAGCAAAATCACCCAAATCGAAACCCACACCTCTCTTTGGCGACCGAGAAGGCATGTGAGCATAAACCATGTATCTCCGGGAGCCGGCCGTTCCGTCGGACAAACTCCCAGTGGAATTCGTCGTTATAAGCAGGATTTTTTCGTATTTCATCGTATTATATATAAATACAAGATAAAACGGTGGTGCATATTAAATAGCTACCCATATTATTGTGGACGCTGACGCTTGTCCGGTCAAAGAGGAAATCATAAAAACGGGCGAAAAGTTTTCGGTGGGCATCGTCATGGTCGCCTCCTTCGATCACCGGCTTCAACCCGTGCAGGGTGTTCAAATCGTACAGGTTGACCGCTCCGACCAATCCGCCGATTTGTATATTGCCAATCATATCCGCAAGGGGGATATTTTGGTTACCCAAGACTATGGACTGGCGGCGATCGGTCTGTCAAAGGGGGCTTTGGTCCTATCCAACCGGGGACAACGGTATCGCGAGGAAACGATCGGATTCATGCTCGAGCAAAGACATATCAGTGCCAAACAAAGGCGGAACGGACGATATGGAAAAGGACCGAAACCATTTAGCGATGAGGACCGTGATAAATTTCTACAAGCTTTGACAAAACTTTTAAGCAGTTTGCAGGAGAATTCAACGTTTTAGCGAATAGTTATTACGTGTTAAATTGGGAAGTGACTTTTGATGAGTGTCGGAAATATTCCGGACGAAATCATTGCAGCTGTTTTAAAACACCACGATATAGTCGAGATCATCGGTCATTATGTGCATTTATCGAAGCAGGGCAGAAACTACAAAGGGCTCTGTCCGTTTCATTCCGAAAAGACACCTTCCTTTACCGTCTCTCCCGACAAACAGATTTTCACCTGCTTTGGCTGCGGGAAGTCGGGTAATACGATTAAATTCATGATGGAAGTCGAAGGTTACACATTTCCTGAAGCCGTGCGTCATCTTGCCGAGGAAGCAAATATCCCGGCAGATTGGGTTTCTTCCCCCGGGGAGGAAGAGACCGCACAGCAGAAAGATAGAAGAAGCATCATCGAAGCAAATGAATTGTCCGCACAGTGGTACCATTTTTTGCTGAAAAATGCCAACATCGGCAAGGAAGCGATGGACTATTTGCGAAAAAGGGGGTTTAACGACAAAATCATAGATGCCTTTCAGATCGGATATGCTCCTCCAATGAGGGACAAGCTTGCAGAGTTTTTGAAAAGCAGGAAATTCGATCTGGAATTGATGGAGAAGGGCGGTTTGGTGAATTTTCGAACCGATGGATCCGGTTGCTCCGACCGTTTCCGGGATCGGATCATGTTTCCGATCCGCAACGCCAGGGGACAGGTGATTGCCTTTGCCGGCAGGGCGGTTCAGTCCGACCTTCAACCCAAATATTTGAACTCTCCGGAAACCGCATTGTTCAATAAAAGCAGGGTGCTTTATAATCTGGATCAGGCGAAGCCGCATATCCGCAAATCGCAAACCGTCGTTTTATTCGAAGGTTATGCCGATACGATCAAAGCATGGGAAACCGGGGTTTTGAACGGTGTGGCTTCGATGGGTACTTCACTAACGGCGGATCATGCACGTTTGATCAAGCGGTTCGCCGAGAAAGTCGTCATTTGCTATGACGGCGATAACGCGGGGCAAAGCGCGGCCTTTAAGGGCCTGCCCATTCTGGAAGAGGCCGGGTGCAGCGCAGCCGTCGCCATGCTTCCCGGAAATTTGGACCCCGATGAATATATTGCTCGCTTCGGCGCGGATAAATTTGTCCGGGAAATCATTGAGGGTGCCGTCCCGTCCACAAAATTTAAACTAATTTATTTACAAAGAAACCATATACTACAAGAAGATGACGGGAAGCTTAAATATATTGACGACGCGTTGAAGATCATTGCGAAGCTGCGGACGCCGACGGAAAGGGAACATTACATCAAGGAGCTTTCAAGCGAATTTCATTACTCCATTTCATCATTGACGGAACAAATGCATCAAATCCGAATGGAAGCTCAAAAATTGCAGCAATATAGGGATAATAAAGAAAATACGTGGAATAATGTTATGAATGACGGGAAAGGTACAAATATTTCCAATCCGCTGTTTCCTGCCTATCAAAATGCCGAGCGCAAGCTCATATCGATCATGATGGAAGATCGCGATGTTGCTTTGTTCGTACAGGAGCAGTTGGGCGATCAGTTCAACATTGAAGCGCATGCAGCCTTAGCTGCTTATTTATATGCTTATTATGCAAAGCACGATGATTCCGACCCAAGCCGGTTTATCGCTTCATTAAATAATGATCAACTGGAGTCATTGGCGGCAGCCTTGTCGATGACGGAGCCCGTTCACGGGGTCAATGCCCGGGTGGTTGAGGATTATATCAAAGAAATCAAAAAATACCCGCAGTTGCAGGAGCTTGAACGGAAAAAAGAAACCATGATGCAGGCAGAGCGATCCGGAGATATTCTGGGCGCCGCGAGGATAGCAAGTGAGATCATTTCCCTAGAAAGACAATTTAAATCGATATAGATTTTCAGTCTTTATCTGACAGATATAAGAGTGAATACGCGTCTAGGGAGGAGGGAGTTGGATTATGACGAATGAGCAGCATACTGAATTGGAAAGCGAGCTGACGCTTGAGCAGCTCAAGGAACAACTGATTGAAATGGGCAAGAAGCGTTCAATGCTGACTTATAAAGAAATTATGGAACGTCTTAGCACTTTTGATCAAGACGCCGAGCAGATAGATGAATTTTTTGAGCAATTGTCCGATATGGGGATAGAGGTTTCAAATGAAAATGAGGATGAAGAGCTCACGCTGGGAACGGATGAACGCCGCGAAAACGATGATTTTAACTTGGTGGACGATCTTTCCATGCCGCCCGGTGTTAAAATTAATGATCCTGTCCGGATGTATCTGAAGGAGATCGGACGGGTTCCGCTGCTTTCCGCAGATGACGAGGTAGACTTGGCAAAGCGCATCGAGCTGGGAGACGAAGAAGCAAAGCGCCGTTTGGCGGAAGCCAATCTCCGGCTTGTAGTAAGCATTGCCAAGCGATATGTCGGACGCGGAATGCTCTTCTTGGATTTGATTCAAGAGGGAAATATGGGCTTGATCAAAGCGGTTGAGAAGTTTGACCATCGCAAAGGCTACAAATTCAGCACCTATGCGACTTGGTGGATTCGTCAAGCGATTACGAGAGCGATTGCCGACCAGGCAAGAACCATTCGGATTCCAGTGCATATGGTGGAAACGATTAATAAGCTGATTCGTGTATCGCGGCAGCTTTTGCAGGAATTGGGAAGAGAGCCTACGCCCGAGGAAATTGCCGAGGAAATGGATTTAAGCACGGATAAAGTTCGCGAAATCATGAAAATCGCTCAGGAGCCCGTTTCTTTGGAAACACCGATCGGAGAAGAAGATGATTCTCATCTTGGCGATTTCATCGAGGATCAGGAGGCTTTGGCACCTGCTGATGCCGCCGCTTATGAGCTGCTGAAGGAGCAGTTGGAGGATGTGCTGGATACGCTAACCGAGCGTGAGGAAAATGTGCTGCGATTGCGTTTCGGTCTGGATGACGGAAGAACGCGCACACTCGAAGAAGTTGGCAAGGTTTTCGGTGTGACCCGCGAGCGTATCCGTCAAATTGAGGCAAAAGCATTGAGGAAATTAAGACATCCGAGCCGCAGCAAGCGATTAAAGGATTTTCTTGAATAAACCTGGTGTGTACTGCCTTCGTAAGGAAGACCTTTCTGCTTGCAGCAAGGTCTTTTTTTTCAATTATGAGTTCATTTCGAGGTGAAGCCAATGGACCAGGATCGTAAAAAAGTCATTATCCGGGAAATTGAATATTGGAGAAAAAGCAAGCTGCTTCCGGAACATTATTGCGATTTTCTGCGCAATTTGTACATGGAAGATCCGGCTGTGTCGGAAAAAACGAGAATCAAGGAAAAATCAAAGATCAATAATTTCAGTAAATGGATGGGATTATTGCTTATAATTGTATTTGTTGCCATCATTTCCTTGATTGTCATTCATTTTAACGCTTTTTCTTCAGCATTGCAAATTACGCTGTCGGGCTTTTTTACAGCGGGCTTTTACGGGTTAGGTTTTTGGCGCAGGCGAGTACAGCTTCTTCAGGGAATTGCCCTAGTCGGCTTGGCTTCGATCCTGCTGCTTTTGCTTGGGGAGTACTGGATGCATCTGCATGCTTTCGGCGCGTGGAGCGCCGTCGGATATGTCGCTTTCTGCGGAGCGGCATGGCTGATTCTCGGTTTTACATTTCGTATCGGATTGCTTCATGCGAGCGGATGGGCGGCCTTGGCTTTGTTCTATTCCTATTGGATCAATCAATCCTTTCAACCTGCCCATTGGGCTCTGCTGCAAATTTTGTGGCTGCCTTTCGCTTTCCTGCTTGCGTGGCTGGGGTGGAGATGGAGACGCCAAGCTTTCTCGACTGCAGCGATTTTCTTTGCGGTTTCGGCAGTTTTTTGGGTGGCCCCGGAAATTTATGATATGGTAATGACTGAAGGTGCGGTTTTGAGCCGTTCTTCACTCACGGGAAAGCTAGTGATCACAGCAATCGGCGCATTCTATTTACGGAAAAAATCGACGGAGAGGATTGCAAAATGATGATTAAACTGTCCCGGCGTCTGCAGACGCTCGCGGATTGGGTACCCGACCAATTTAAAATCGCCGATATCGGTTCCGATCATGCCCTGCTGCCATGCCTTTTGGTGCAGTCGGGCAAGGTGCCTTATGCGATTGCGGGGGAAATCAATGAAGGTCCGTTTTCATCCGCGCAAAGGCAGGTGCGTCAAGCGCAGCTGGAGAATCGCATCTCGGTGCGCAAAGGCGACGGGCTTGAAGTGCTTGCAGCAGGAGAAGTCGATGCGGTGATTATTGCAGGTATGGGCGGAGGAACGATCGCCGATATTCTGGAAAGCGGCAGAAGCAAGCTGACCGCGGTCAAGCGCTTGATCCTGCAGCCGAATGTAGGTGGAGAGCTTGTGCGAAAATGGCTGATAAACAATGATTGGCTGCTGCTGGATGAGCAAATGATTGAAGAAGAGGGAAAAATTTATGAAGTGATCATAGCCGAATCGGCTTTGGACGCGGAAAAGCATAATAACCGGTTATTGGAAGCGGCTGAAGCTTATGCAGGCATAGCACTGTCGCGGGGATTGATGCTGGCGATGGGACCGCATTTGCTGCAAAAGCCTGACCGCTGGTTTTTTCAAAAATGGCAAGCGGAGCTGGATAAGCGCAATAAAATTTTGCGCCAAATGGGACGATCCAACGCTGAGCAAACGGAACTAAGGCGGAAGGAGCTAACGGAGAATATAGAAGAGATCAAGGAGGTGCTGCAATGCTTGCAAAAGGCCAAACGATAATTCAGTGGATGGAGCAGCTGGCGCCCAAGCATTACGCGGTAGCGGATGACAAGATTGGACTTCAGTTAGGATCGCTGCAAAAGGAGATTGGAAGCGTGATGGTCGCGCTAGACGTTACCGACGAGGTGGTGGATGAGGCCGTTGCAGAGCAGGCCGATTTGATTATCGCCCATCATGCCATTATTTATCGCCCGCTTGCCCATATCCGCACGGATGATCCGGCAGGCAGGCTGATGGAAAAACTGATCAAGCATGACATCGCCGTTTACGTTGCCCATACGAATCTTGACGTAGCGGAAGGCGGCATCAATGATCTCATGGCAGATGCACTGGCTTTGGAGGATTTGGACATTCTCGAGGATGTGTATACGGACAAGCTGAAAAAGCTGGTCGTATATGTACCTGAATCTCACAGCGAGCAAGTACGTCAGGCTCTTTTCCGCTCCGGTGCAGGTCAGATCGTGCAGTACAGCCAC
>CAZESH010000201.1:0-8165 GCA_964514665.1 uncultured Caryophanales bacterium | reverse complement strand
CACCTCAGTTTTGTACTTTTAAATATTTCAAAGTACATTTTACTCCTAATTATAAATAAATTCAATCTTATTTGTCGCTCATTTCGCGATGCATGACAAAAAAGACCTCCAAGCCGCATAAAAAATCGGATTGGAGGTCTTTGATCCTATTTGTTCAATTCAAACCTGCTGCTGAGAACTATTCGACAATCAACTTCGCTTTCATGTCATTATGTCCGGGCCCGCACAACACGATACAATGCATGTCGAAGGTTCCCGCTTTGTCAAAAGTCACTTTCTGCGAATGCGTATTGTTATCCAGCGCGAGGCCGTAGGCGTCGATGCCGAGTCCATGAATCCCTTGCTTATTTACCAATTCGACCGTCAGCGTGGAACCCTTTTTAACATGGTACTCAGCTTTGTCAAATTGAAAGTTTACCGCGGTGATGATCAGTTTGTCTTTATTTTCCTGCGCAACCTGCTCCGCACTTTTCGGGGTTTGCGCGATCATCGTCGCAACTCCAAGAATACCTGCGGCCACAACTAGAACAATCATTACGTATTTGTACATGAGTATCCCCCTCGAGCGTATTAATTGCAATGGTTTCCCTATGTATCTTATCAAGAAACAAATGCGTTTCTTCAAACTGAAGCTTTTTGTTCACTTTTCGTTCAAAGAATAATTACATTCTATATATTACAAAAGTTTGAACTTGATTTTCAACAACTTGGCGACAAAAGGGTGAACATTTTATGACAAATCCGAAAGCGAGACCTCCGACTTTCATGGTTCTAGGTCTCTCAGGCTCTCCCTTCTGCTGCGGAAAGCAAAATCACCCGAATCGGAACCCACACCTCTCTTTTATGGCAATCCGATGGCTCTTCGCGCTTAAACCTATTCGTCTGGCAGATGCCTATTCCTTAAAATGCTTTATCATCGTCCAAGAGCCCCCATTTGCTTCCACAAAACGAAAGCCGATGCGGGAATAAAGCTTAAGCGCGGGATTTCTCGGATCGACGCTCAATGACAACGCCCTATAACGGTGACTCTTCAGCTCGGCAATCATTTGCTCCAGCAGCATGCTGCCAATCCCGATTCCCCTATGAGCAGGGTGAACGGCCATGCTGAGCTCCGGCGTTTCAGCGTCGATATAGCCGTAGCCTTTGTCCGATTCGGCAAACAACCTTGCCCAGATTGCCCCGACAGACTGCCGGCGGCTGTCTTCCGCAATCCAGCCGTGATCTCCGGGAGCCCCCCAATGCTGATAATATTTCTGCACTTGCGGTTGTTCCAGAATAGACCGGTCCGGTCTCGTCTGTCCTTGCGGCACATAGACGGCCTCAAGCAGCATCTCTTCGAGCAGGCTCTCGTCACTTGCATTTACATGCCGCAGGGAAATGGACTCCGTCAGCGGCAGCTTCTTGCCGCGGATTACGTTGGATATTTCCAGCAGGTTTCCATCCGGATCCCGCAAATATACGGATTCGAGCGGTCCGGCCGCCCCCGTTCTGGCAACAGGCCCGGCTTCGATTTCCACTCCGCTTTCGATGATATGCCGCAGGATCTGCTCCATCGGATCGGGGGAAATCAGGCAAAAATCAGCCGAACCGGGCATGACGCTGCTTGCCTTCGGCTCGAATTCACTGCCGAATGGATGCAGATTGATTTTTTGCTCCCCAAAAGAAAGCGCCTTACGATTTTCTCCAAATGTAACGATTTCCATTCCCAGCACGCGCGAATAAAATTCGCAAGTCCGATCGATATCCTTTACCGTCAGCACGAAATGATCGATACGCTTGATTTCCATCACATTTCCCCCGCATACACTTCCGTTTGATAATGAAACCGCACTTCACCCTTGCGCTGATGCTGCGCAAACAACTCGCCGAGATGCCGGATCATCCCGTCATAGCGCGAATCGTCCGGCAGCGGCGTATAGGAGGAGGACAGCAATCTGCCGGTCAATGACTCCAGATCGAAAATCTGTTCATTATGAAATACTTGTTTCGTATAATTTCCGTCCTTGAAAAAACTTGCAAATTCGCGCTCGCTCAAATTCGTATGCTTCACCCGCTGATAATCCGTGCCGAATGTCATCAGCAGCTCCTCGTAAGCCTGCGAGAAAGCGTCATCGTTTTGGCGGCTGTTCCAGATCAATACCGCCTTTCCGGCCGGTTTCAAAATCCGCTTGAATTCCTGCTGTGCCTTGTTCAAATCGAACCAGTGAAAAGCTTGGGCGCTGACGATATAATCGACCGACTGCTCCTCCAGCCCGGTATGCTCTGCCGTGCCTTTCAGCGAGCGGAAACGGGCAAAGCCATGCAGCGCCGCTTCCGCTGCCGCCCGCATTTCATCGTTTGGCTCGATAGCCAGCAGCTCGCTGCCTCTTTGCAGCAAATAACGGCTGAAAATCCCTGTGCCTGCGCCGATATCGGCTATTCGAGAAGCGCTGGAAAAGCCAAGCTGATGATATAAAAAATCGATCGCTTGTTGCGGATATCCCGGCCGGTATTTGCGGTAATTTTCCACCCGCTCGGAAAATCGTTCTGTGGAGTCCATGTTATTCCCTCCCCATGTTGCGATATTTTATTTTTTACGCTCTTTGCCTCTTTCTTTCATGAAAAGCCCCAGGAAGACGAACAGCAGGAGGAAAAAAACCATCGACAGCGTGATCCAAAGCGCTTCATAGGGATGATTTCCATTCATCTGCATGCCTGACAGAACCATGAACACAACAAGCGCCAAAAGCGAAAAAATTATGCCGGCCAGGTATATTCTTTTCATTGATGTCAGCTCCTTCACTTATGTTTTACGCGCCCGAAGGTGAAAACCTAATCCCGCCCGGTTCGGGCAAGCGGCTTTTCCAATGCGTAGAGCTCGTCCTCAAACGCCGCCATTCTTTCACCCAACAGCTTTCTTGCATCTTCGATAGCATGGTTGTAAACGATCGGACCCAGCTGTTCAAGCATAAACAGCAGCAGCTGTTCGGTCGCCAGCGCGCCCAGCTCCTCTGACCTTTCCTTATAGAAATAGTCTTGCATGCGTTCGATCAAATCATCCTTCTGCTGCTTGGGCAATTTCAAATTCAGCATCAAGTTTCCCCCTGATTTATTGGTTTTGCCGGGACTCGTGATCCGTTTCCGCCATTTCCTCATTCAGCAGCACCATATGAATATGATCCTCCCATTTGCCGTTGATTTTCAAATACTGTCTGGCCAAACCTTCACGGACAAAACCCAGTTTTTCAACAACCTTCAGCGAAGCGGTATTTCTGGGCATGATATTGGCTTCCAGCCGGTGCAGTTTAAGCGTGTGGAAAGCATGATCGATCACGGCCGCGAGCGCCTCTGTCATGTATCCGCGGTTTAACAGTCCGTGATCCATTCGATATCCCACATGACACGATTGAAAGACGCCTCTTATGATATTATTCAGGGAAATCGCCCCGACCGCATGATCTCCGCCATACTCCTTGGCAAAAAGCCAAACCTTGAACATCGAGCCCTCCTCCGCTCTGCGCCGCTCATTCGCCAATAATTGCAGCTGATACTGCAGCGTGTAATACTCGGGTTTTCTGAGCGGCTCCCAGGGCTCGAGAAAAGATTTATTGCGTTCGATAAAGGAAAAAACCGTCTGTGCATGCCGTTTGTCAATGATCCGCAAATAAAGTCTGTCTGTTTCCAGCATTTTTTAACCTCCACAGCAGATAACCGGATTTATGCATAAACCGATGATATTTCTTTTTTCATTTTACCTCAATTTTTCACAATGAAACAGAATTCCCGACGTATGTAGCCAACACGGCCTTCACCTGTTTGATGAATATCGCCATCTCTTCGTCCGTGCCGATGCTTACCCGCAAGTGATTGTCGATTCTGGGGAGCTGAAAATGCCTCACCAGCACGCCGCGTTTTTTCAGCTCCAGCTGCAGATGAACAGCCGGAATGGAAGGATGGGAAACGAACACAAAGTTCGCCTTGGAATCGGTTACTGCAAAGCCCAACGCCCTTAATTGCGCGGCAGTGTCCGTTCTGGTGCGGATCACCTTTTGCACGGTCGCTTCAAAGTAGCTCCTGTCCCGGATGGCCGCCGAACCCGCAGCCAAGGCAATCCGGTCCAGCGTATAGGAATTAAAGGAATTTTTGACACGTTCAAGGCCCTCGATCAGCTCCCGGCTGCCGCAGGCAAATCCGATCCGCAAACCGGCAAGCGAGCGGGATTTGGACAAGGTTTGGATCACAAGCAGATTCGGATGTTCGGGTATGAGGGCAACAGCCGATTCACCGCTGAAATCAATGTACGCTTCGTCGATAATGACCACTTGCTCGCGATTGTCGGCGATCAGCTGCTGCAGGCTCTTTAACGGAATGAGTTTCCCCGTGGGGGCATTGGGATTGGCCAGTACGATGCCGCCGTTTGCAGCCGGGAATTGGTCCAACGGCACCTCAAAATCAGCGTCAAGCGGAATCAAGCCGCACTGCAGCCGAAACAGACCGGCATAAACCTTGTAGAAGGAATAAGTAATATCCGGAAAAAGAACGGGGCGTGAGCGCTCGAAAAAAGCCATGAATGAAAATGCCAGCAGTTCGTCAGAACCGTTGCCTACAAAGATATTCCCCTGCTCAAGGCCGACTTCCGCGGCGATCGCATCGCGCAATTCCGAGCCGGTCGGATCGGGATACAGCTTTAAATATTCGTTGTTCGCCGCAGCTACTGCCGCCAGAACCCTGGGAGAGGGCGGATACGGATTTTCATTCGTATTCAGTTTGATATACGCTTGATCCTTGGGCTGCTCTCCGGGGACGTATGGGGTGAGCGAACGGGTCAGTTCGTTCCAATATTTGCTCAAATCAAATTCTCCTTTGCAGTTGTTTGCGCACGCACAAAAGCCCGCACCAGCTTGGCGAACTTTGGTTTGGTGCGGTCTGCGACCGCCACGACCTGCTCGTGCGAGAGCGGTTCGAGCTCCTCTCCGATCGCCATATCGGTGATGCAGGAGATGCCCAGCACTCGAAGACCGCAGTGCCGCGCCGCGATCACTTCGGCGACGGTGGACATGCCGACGGCGTCTCCGCCAAGCTTGGCCAGCATGGTCAATTCTGCCGGCGTCATGTAGGCGGGTCCGCTGATCCCGCAATATACCCCTTCCTGCAAGCGCAGGGGAGCTCCGTCCACATCCTCGATTGCTTCGGCGAATCGATGCGCCGACGCGCGGAACTCCGCATCGTAGGCTTGCGACATATCGGGGAAGCGTACCCCCAAGCGCTCATCGTTGGCCCTGATCAAAGGATTGTCCCCATTCAAATTGATATGATCGCGGATCAACATTAGATCTCCCGGCCTAAACGAGCGGCTCATTCCCCCTGCGGCGTTGGTAATCACCAATCGGCTGACGCCGAGCTGTTTCATCACATACACGGGAAACACGATTTTATGCATCGGATAGCCCTCGTAATAATGAAGCCTTCCCTGCATCACCATGACCCGGCGCCCTTCCAAAAAACCGGCGGCAAACCGCCCCGCATGGCCGGCGACGGTGGAAACGGGAAAATGCGGGATGTCTGCGTAATCAATCCAAACCGGATCCTCCACCTGTTCGGCAAGATCGCCCAAGCCCGATCCGAGAATCAGTCCGATTTCGGGACGCAGTCCGCCCAAACGCGCTTTGATGAAATCCGCCGCTGCTTCAATTTGCTCCGGATAGCCCTTATCCTTTACGCTGTCTTGCACCGCAAGCACTCCTTTTATTAAGATATGCCGGTTTATATCCGTGCAATGATCCCTTGCACCAGTCTGATAAAATCGCCCTTCACCTTCTCTGCCGTGTCCATCACCTCTTGGTGGGACAGCGGTTGATCGAGAATGCCCGCCACCATGTTACTGATGCAGGAAATCCCCAACACCCGCAGCCCCATGTGCCTTGCCGTAATCACCTCAGGCACGGTCGACATGCCGACGGCGTCGGCTCCCAGCATTCTGAGCATGCGGATTTCGGCAGGCGTTTCGTAGGAGGGACCGAGCAAGCCGACGTAAACACCTTCCCGTACCTTCAGCTGCAATCCGTCCGCGACTTCTCCGGCAAGCTCGCGCAGCTGCTTGTCATAGGCCGAGCTCATATCGGGAAAACGCGGACCGATCCGTTCGTCGTTCGGACCGATCAGCGGATTGCGAAACATGAAATTGATGTGATCGCGGATCAGCATCAAATCACCCGGATCGAACGAGGTGTTGATGCCGCCTGCCGCATTCGTCACCAGCAGCGTATCCACGCCGAGCGCTTTAAGCACGCGGACGGGAAAGGCGATCTTGTCCACGGAATGGCCTTCATACAAGTGGAATCGCCCTTTCAGCATCACAACCCGCTTGCCTTCGATCAATCCCGCGACCAGCTCGCTGGCGTGCCCCTCAACCGTGGAAACGGGAAAACCGGGAATGTCCTTGTACAATATCGTTTCAGCCTGCTCCAGCGCATCGGACAGCACGCCCAGGCCGGAGCCCAAAATCAAGCCGATCTCCGGCTTGTGGGTAAAACGGGAAGCGATATAGGCTTTGGCCTCTTCAATACGCTCGGATTGCGATACTTGCCGTTCGCTTGTCATTGCAATTCATCTTCCTTTCACTATGTATTCATGACAAATGCCTCAAATCAATTGATGCAAAAAACTGACCCCGTTTTCCGTTCCCGGCAATGCAAAATTGTTCGCGATCGTCGCCGCCAAATCGGCGAAGGTGCTCCTGACACCCAGCGGTTTGCCGCTCAACAGGGGATTCCAGGCAAGAACCGGGACGTATTCGCGGGTATGGTCCGTACCGCCGTAATACGGATCGTTGCCGTGATCGGCGGTTAAAATCAGCAAATCATCTTCCCCGATTTTGTCCATAATCCCGGGAAGCATCGCATCGAAGTCCATCAGCGCCTGTGCATAGCCCTGCGGGTTTCTGCGGTGTCCGTAGAGGGAATCGAAATCTACCAGATTGGTAAAAGCGAGTCCGCTGAACGCTTCAGACATCACCGCTATGGTGCGCTCCACACCGTCTTGATTGCTCTTCGTCGGATAAGCCGCCGTGACGCCTTCGCCGGAAAAAATATCATTGATTTTGCCTATGGCGATGCAGTCCAATCCGGCATCCTTGAGCTGATTCATGACCGTGGGCTGCGGCGGCTTTACAGCGTAGTCATGGCGATTCGCTGTGCGGGTAAATTGTCCGGGTTCGCCGATATACGGACGGGCAATGACCCGGCCGACGGCAAATTCGTCCGCCAATGTGAGCCTTCTTGCTATTTTGCAGGCTTGATACAGCTCATCAAGCGGAATGACTTTTTCGTGGGCGGCAATTTGAAATACGCTGTCCGCCGATGTATATACAATCCAGGCTCCGGTTTTCATCTGTTCCTCGCCCAGCTCTGCAACGATGTCTGTGCCGGAGGCCGCTTTGTTTCCGATCACCCGGCGCCCCGTTTGCTGCTCAAAAGCCTGCAGCAGCTTGGCCGGAAAACCGTGCGGATACGTCTGAAAAGGGATTTCCACCTTCAGCCCCATCAGCTCCCAATGACCGGTCATCGTATCCTTGCCCACAGATACCTCTGCCATTTTGCCGAAGCTTGCCAGAGGACGATCGACTGGAGGTACGGCAGGCAAAGAGGCGATGTTGCCGAGTCCCAGCTTTTGCATGTTGGGTACCTGAAAGCCTTCCACCCTTGCGGCTATATGCCCCCAAGTGTCCGCGCCGTTGTCACCGAACCTGCCTGCATCCGGAAGCTCTCCAATCCCTGCGCTGTCAAGCACTATGACGCATATCCTGCGAAATTCCATCGCTTCTCATCCTTTCTTTTCAACAACCTTTTCATTATCTCACGACGGACTGGCGACTGCAAAAAGACTCCTACCGCGAAGAAAAAGTAAGAGCCTTGTCGGGTTTGTGCATGTCCGTACAGACCGTTCGCCTGTGCACTGGCTACATTTTGGCCCTCGGATGCGTTTGGTTGTATACTTCCTTCATTCTGACCGTTGTCACATGGGTATAAATTTGCGTGGTGGAAATGTCGGCGTGACCGAGCATTTCCTGCACGGCCCGCAGATCGGCGCCGTTCTCCAGCAGGTGCGTAGCAAAAGAATGCCTCAGCGTATGCGGTGTGATTTCCTTTTGAATACCGGTAATCACCGCGTATTTCTTGATGATTTTC
>CAZESH010000200.1:0-8174 GCA_964514665.1 uncultured Caryophanales bacterium | reverse complement strand
AATATCCGGACATAAAAGTGGAAGTGGTCTATCTCAGCGAAAAGGGCGATACGCAGGAAGCTTTCAAGAAGCTTGATCTTGCCGCCGCTTCCGGCGAGGAAATGGACGTGCTGATGTTCAGCGACCCGGCCGGCTACGCCCAGCATGTAGGACTCGGCATGGTGGCTCCGCTTGACGATTATATCGCCAAAGAGGGGTTCAAGCTGGCGGATGAATATAAGGTGGATACGCAACTTAACGGAAAAATATACGCCCTTCCGGGGAAATTCAATCCATGGTATGTACTTCTGAATAAAACGATGTTGGATAATGCCGGTTTAAAAGTGCCGACGGACTGGACCTGGGCCGATTTTGAGCAATATGCCGAAAAGCTTACCCACGGACAAGGCGCGAGCAAAACATACGGCACTTATTTTCACGGTCCGCAAAACGGCGGCTGGATGGAATACCTGAAGCTGATGCAGGAAAATCAGCCGGTAAATCCCGAATTTCTGAAAGCCGACGGTACATCCAATATCGCGGATCCAAATTTCAAGAAAACACTTGAATTGCGGCTCGGCATGGAGAAGGCCGGTACTGCGGTGCCTTATGCGGACATGATTTCGCAAAAGCTGAATTACCGCAACGAATTTTTCAACCAAAAAGCGGCGATGCTTGTGATCGGCAGCTGGATGAATACGATGCTCGGCGGCAATGACGATTATCCGTTGAATTTCAATATCGCGGTCGCGCCGTTTCCCAAAAACAATCCCGGCAACCCGAACGGATACACGCCGGTCACGACGGATTTCGTCTCTGTAGCCGCAAAATCCAAGCATAAGGATGAAGCTTACAAGTTCGTACGCTGGTATACGACAGAGGGACAGGTCGTGCAGGGGAAAAACGTTCCTTCCTGGAAAAAAGTCAATACGGACGATCTTGGAAAAATCATCGACAAGATTTTAAGCGGCACGAAAAATCCCGAGAAAGTGGACAAAGCGTCGCTGATCGCCACCCTGTCCAATTCCAGAGCGCCGCAAATCGTTCCGCCGGTAACGTACCAGTCGGAGATTTACAAGGCCTTGGACAATGAATTCCAAAAAATGATTCTGGGCGACCAGGATGTGGCTGCAACCGTCAAGCATTCCGAAGAGCAGACCCAGAAGATTATAGATTCAAACAAATAGGGATTTGCTATAATGGAAGGAAAGGATAAAGGGGGAAGGGGCGGTCATGATCGGCCCCCCTTTTTTTCCGTTTCAGGGGGGATCCTCAGTGTCGAACCGATTCCGGCATTTTTTCGTCATCCGTTCCGTTCGCCGCAAGATGATGGTGGCCGCCATAGCCTGCATTCTGCTTCCCGCAGCGTTCAACTTGGTGCTGTATAACAATTTGACGCAAAGCGCGGTAAAAAAGCAGGCGATTGCAAACTCGCAGGAATCGCTTTTGCTGGTCAACGGGTATGTCACCAACCTGCTCAAATCGATGCTCAGCATTGCCAATTATGTACAGCAAAATTCAGATATGAACACGTACTTCAAAATGCTGGCGACAGGGCAGCCCTATGAGGGTTCGGAAAACGCTTACCAGCGCTTCAAGCAGACAAATGCCATTACAGGACAGTTGGATACGCTCGCCACGATCGGGGAGCATTTCTACGTGACGGTTTTGCTCACGAATGGCGACTATTTTATGAACTATTCGATAGACGACTACAATCCGTTGAAATTTGCCGAGCAGCCGTGGTTCGGGGACGTCCAAAAGCTGAAGGGCCTGCAATCGTATTGGGTTGCGGCTACGCCGACGGTGTTCAAAGGAGAGAAGAAAAAAAATCCGTATCAAATTTCCGTAGCGCGCCCTCTGCGCACCATGAGCACGAAGGTTTACGGTTACGTAATCGTGACAATGATGGAAAATCAAATGAATACGATCTTCAGCAGGCTTGCCGGTGATGGGAAAGTGATGCTCGTGGACAGCTCCAAACGGATTTTGTCCGACCGCGATGCCGGACAAATCGGCAAATCCTTCCCTTATCTCGAATGGGTCGGAGTCCAAATGTCCTCGGAAATCGTGCCGATCGGCGACAGCAATTTTCTGATGACCCAGCTGCCGCTCCAGTTTGCCGGCTGGCGTCTGGTTTCGATGCAGCCGTATAAAGAAGCGATTGTCAATATCAACTCGATTTTTAATCGTGTATTTATTTTTCAAATGATCTCCTTTCTGGTATTTCTGTTGCTGCTGCTCATGCTGATGCGCCGGTTTACCCAACCGCTGATACGTTTGGGGAAGACTGCGGCCACGGTGCAGCGGGGCAATCTCTCGGTACGCTCGGAAGTGCGGGGACAGGATGAAATCGGCCGTCTCGGCTATTCTTTTGATCAGATGCTCGATAAGGTGAACGAGATGATCGAGGAGGTATCGCTGACCCATAACCGCAAACGGATGGCGGAGCTGGCGATGCTTCAGGCGCAAATCAATCCGCATTTTTTGTTCAATGTGCTCAATTCGATCCGCATGAAGGTGATGCTGCATGGAGACCGCGAGAGTGCGGAAATGATCGAGTCGCTGTCGAGGCTGCTGCGGATGACGATCAGCCAGGTGCAGGACAGTATCCCGTTGCATGAAGAAATCGAGCTGGTTTTGCATTACCTCAAGCTGATGAACATGCGGCAGCGGGAAAAGGTGAAGTTAGAGGTGGAAGTCTCCCAGGAAGCGCTGATGATCGAGGTGCCGCGGTTTTGCCTGCAGCCGGTCATAGAAAATGCATTGATTCACGGGCTCAATCGATGTGCCGGGATCGTTCGCATCAGCGCCGGCATGGAAGCCGGCGGATTGAAGTTGAGTATCGAGGACAACGGTGCCGGGATGGGGTCTGCAGAAGCGGAAGCTTTAAGCAGGAAAATGATGTCTTCTGACGGAACCGCTTCTGGCGCCCAGAATAAGACGGGGAATTTCTCGGGCATCGGTTTATGCAACGTATATGAGCGCATGAAAATGACATTCGGCGATCGTTTTCGCATGGAGGTTCGAAGTGTTCCGGGAAAATGGACACAAATTCTCATGGTGATTCCGGGGAAGGAGGAATCCGTGGATGTACAGCGTAATGTTGGTGGATGACGATTTTCCCGTGCTCGAACTGCTCTCCGAGGCCGTTGATTGGGAGGGCCTCGGGCTTCGGTTGTGCGGAACGCATGAAAATGGCCTGGCAGCATGGGAGCAAGCGCAATGGGAGATGCCGGATATCCTGATCACCGATATCGGCATGCCGAAGATGGACGGATTGGAGCTGATTGCCCGCATCAGAGCCCACAGAAATGATGTTTGCGTTGCGATTCTTTCCTGCCACAACGAATTTCAATATGCCCAGCAAGCGATGAGGCTGAACGTGCAGGATTATCTGCTCAAGGACGCGTTTAACCCGAACGATTTGGAGCTTTTGCTTTCCCGCTTTAAACACCAGTTAGACGAGAAAAGGAAGACCAATTGGCAGCAGCATCAGCTGCAGCATATGCTGGACAGAACCAAAGACATGCAGAAGGAGCAGTGGCTGAAAAACTTTATTCAGCAGCCTTTGCTGTCCCCCAGGCAATGGCTTTTGGAAGCCAACGCACAGGGGCTTTTTCAGGGAGGAGAAGCCTGTTTGCCGGTTATCGGTTATATCGAGGGCTACAGCGAAGCCAAGCAGCTGTTTATTTCCGATCAAACCCTGCGCTTTGCCGTGAACAATATCATGGAGGAGGTGCTGCTGGATTTGCAGCTGCGGGGGCTGTATATCGGCTATGGGGAGAAGGTAAGCCTGCTGCTCTTTTCCTACCTGCCGAGCCTGAAACAAAGCGTTTATGATCAGGCGGCAGTCTGCTTGCGACAAATCCAGTCCGTGTTGAGATCTGCGATCAAGCTGGGCATGTCCTTCATTATCGGGGAAAGCTGCGCTTCGCCCGAGGGATTGAAGATTGGCCTCAACGCCTTGCTCGAGTGCGGCGATCAGCGTTTTTATCTCGAGCAAGGCGGCATCGTCAAGAAACAGGCTGTGGACACAACGCAAAGCGACTTGTTCTCGTATTACGAGCCAGCCAGCACAGAGCTGCGCGAGCTGTTGATCGGCAAGAAGAGCGAGGCGGTTTCGGCGTTTGCCGATAAGTGGATTTCCCTGATCGGCCAGCATCGATATCCGTCCGAAACTGTAAGGGACTGGGTATTGAAGCTGCTGATCGATCAGAAACTGAAGCTGCACTCGATGCAGATCATTCGTCCCGGAGATACGGCGGATAAGCTGCATAAAGCAATCGGGGAGGCGGATTCGCTTGCGCAGCTGAAGCTTTGGTTGATCCGATATTTGCAAACGCTGGCAAGCATGACCGCTGCGGGAGCAGGAATCCGCCAGGAAGTGGTGGAGGCTTGCCAATATGTGGGGATGCACTTGCACCGAAGGATCAGTCTGGAAGAAGTCGCCGAGCATCTTTTCTTGAATTCCAGCTATTTCAGCAGATTGTTCAAAAAGGAAACAGGAGAAAATTTCATCGAATACGTGACCCGCATGAAGATTGGCAAAGCAAAGGAAATGCTGGATCAAACGGGAGATTCGGTCGGAAAAATATGCGAAACGCTCGGCTACGACAATCAGAGCTACTTCATAAAAATTTTCAAAGCGCATACGGGGTTGACGCCCGTTGAGTACCGGGGATAAAAAAACCGAAAAAAACAGGAAAGCAGGCAGAAGGGGAGGCTTGCATGAGAAAGCAAGAAATACAATCCGGTCTGGCCCGGACGAGGGCGGGATTGCATTTGCTGTTTCCCGACGGCGATCCGCAATCATTTTGGCGCAAGTTGAATGAAGATGAAGCATACGAACCGCTGTTGGCGGAGATTCGCGCGGAAGCGGGGAGATTGCTGCCGTTGGCGATTCCAGCGCTTGAGTATTCGATGTTTTCGCTGTTTGAACGCGACGGCAGCAGGCTCGGATTCGAACGTGTCTACTTTGAAAGAAGAAGAAGGCTGAACACGATGGCGCTTATGAGCATGCTCGACCCGGAGAAGCCGGAATACCGGAAAGCGCTGTGCGATATTTTATGGGCGATTTGCGGCGAGTATTCGTGGTGTCTGCCCGCTCATCTCAAGGGTTCGGCGGAAACCGACGGGACCCTGGGCTTCGCCGTGGAATCGCCCTATTGGAGCCGTGGACAAATCAAGACAAGCATCGATTTGTTCGCGGCCGAGACGGGGTTCGCGCTTAGCGAAATTCTGCGCTTGACGGAATCCTGGCTGCCCCCCCTGCTGTGTAGCCGAATAGCAGAGGAAGTCACCCGGCGTTTGTTCAAGCCGTACTTGCTGCAAGGTCCCTATCATTGGGAAACGGCCGAACACAACTGGGCCGCCGTATGTGCGGGATCGATCGGTTCTGCTGCGCTGCTTTTGCTGGAGGATGCAGATCCGCTGGCCGATATCACGGAGAAGGTGCTGGAAAGCCTGTCCTGTTATTTGAAAGGCTTCGGCGATGACGGCGCATGTCTGGAAGGCGTAGGTTATTGGAATTACGGCTTTGGTTTTTTCGCCTATTATGCCGATTTGCTGAAGAAGCGGACACTAGGCAAAATCGATCTGATGCAGGATGACAAAGTGAACAAAATTGCGCAATTCCAGCAAAAGGCATACTTGCAGGAAGATATTACCGCAAACTTTTCCGACGCTCCCCGGCGGGTTCCCGTGCAGATCGGCTTTACTCATTATCTGGCCAGTCTTTATCCGGAGGTGAAGGCTCCGCCCACCAAGCTTCGGGCTTCTTACACCGACGATCACTGCAGCCGCTGGGCACCGGCGTTCCGAGAGCTGCTGTGGTTCGATCCGCGAAGCGCGGGGGAGGAATGGGCACCGGCCGACCACTACCTGGAAGATGCGCAATGGCTCGTTTCCCGCCACACCAGCGAAGGCTCGCGGTTCGGCATGGCTGCAAAGGGCGGTCATAATGACGAGCCGCATAATCATAACGACATCGGCCATTTCATTCTGACTTGCGACGGCCAAGTATTTTTATGCGATCTCGGCAGCGGGGAATACACGGACGCCTATTTCGGAGATGGACGTTATGCCTATGCTTGCACCGGCTCGCAAGGCCATTCCGTACCGATTATCGACGGGTGCCGTCAATTGGCGGGGGGCGGAAGCCGGGCAGAGCAGCTTGCGGTATCTCTGGGGGAGGACAGCGACAGTTTTTCCTTCGACTTTTCTTCCGCTTACCGCCTGCCGCAGTTAATCGCGCTGAGCCGGCGCTTTACATGGCATAAGAAGGGATTTCCCGTATTGGAGCTGGAAGATAGATTCAGTTTTGCCGAAACTCCGGGCGCGATCATTGAACGCTTCGTAAGCCAATTTCAACCCGTGATCGGGCAATCCCATGTGCTGCTGACGGGAGAAGGCGCCCGCAAGCTGGTCGTTCGCTATGATCGCAAACAGCTTCAGCCCAAGGTTGAAAGGCATGTTTATCAGGATCATTTCGGCAAGCCTGCGACTTGGCATGCACTGGATTTTTCCCTGCAGAATCCGGCGCCGGAGCAAACCATCAAGCTTGTTTTTGAATTTCATTGAATGGGGGAAGAAAGTGTGACTGTCAATATAGAATGGCTGGAGGGGGCTTGGCGGCAAACGCTGGAAAAAACCGTACGGACGATGCGGCGGATAGGCGCCAGCTATCCTCACGCAAGCATCGGAGGCACTTACGTGCTGGAAGAAGCCCACTGGTGGACGGCCGGTTTTTGGCCCGGGCTGCTGTGGCTGCTATACAGCGGAAGCGGAGAGGATGCATTTCGTCAGGTAGCGGAGCAGTGCGAGCAAGGCTTGGATCCCGTTCTGCAGCAGTACTATCGATTGGACCATGACATGGGCTTTATGTGGACCCTGAGCAGCGTCGCCCGTTACAAGCTGCTGGGCAGCGAGGATTCCAAACGCCGCGCGCTGATTGCAGCCAATCTGCTGGCTGCCCGATTTAATTTGCAAGGCCGATATATCCGCGCTTGGAATCCTTGGCGGGAAGGCGAGGATAATGCGGGAGTGGCGATTATCGATTGCGTAATGAACATGCCGCTTTTGTTTTGGGCTGCCACGGTTACCGGCGATCCCCGCTTTCGGCACGTGGCCGAGGCGCATATGGAAACGGTGCTGCAGCATTTTCTGAGGCCCGACGGATCAGTCTATCACATAGTCCGCTTCGATCCGCATACGGGCGAACCGGAGGAGAAGCTCGCCGGGCAAGGCTATGCTGCCGAATCCGCTTGGTCGCGCGGCACAGCCTGGGCGCTGTATGGCCTCACGCTGTGCTATCATCATACGGCGCAAACGGAATATCTCGAAGCGGCTAAGCGTACCGCGCACTTTTTCCTTGCCCAGCTTCCGGACGATCACGTACCGCATTGGGATTTCCGGCTTCCTGAGCACGTGGATCAGCATCGCGATTCCTCCGCCGGCGCATGCGCGGCAAGCGGTCTGCTGCTGTTGGCGGAAAAAGTTCCGGCGACAGCAGCCAAGCCGTATCGCGATGCGGCGATCCGGATATTGAAATCGCTTTATACTCATTACGGCGCTTGGGATAATCCTGACGAAGAAGGTTTGATTTTACATGGCACCGGCCATTATCCGGAAATCAAGAATATCGATGTTCCGCTTATTTATGGAGATTATTTCTTTGTTGAAGGATTGGCCCGTTTAAAGGGCGAGCAGCGCATAATTTGGCAGTAAAAGGGGTGGGTAAATGATGGGAACCGCAAGCCGGTCATACTGGCTGGAGCAAATGCTGCGGGTGAGCGAGCCGGTTCTCCGCTCTGCAGCCGACAAACGGCTGAAGCAAACGATGCCGATCGAAGCGAAGAGCGATCGGAGTGCTTATACGCATTTGGAAGCGATTGCCAGAACGCTGGCCGGCATCGCCCCTTGGCTGGAATTGCGAGATACGGGCGGGGAAGAGGCGGCATTGCAAGCGAAATTCGGCGATTGGGCGCGGCGCTCGATCGATGCCGCGACGGATCCGGATTCAGCGGATTACTGCAGCTTTGCCGCTGACGGACCGTTCACGCAGTCGTTGGTGGATGCCGCCTTTTTGTCGCATGCGATCATCAGGGCTCCGGAGGCGCTATGGTTCCGGCTGGATGATCGAACGCGGAAAAATGTGCATAAAGCGCTGCTCGCAACCCGTTCGATTCGTCCGC
>CAZESH010000199.1:0-8190 GCA_964514665.1 uncultured Caryophanales bacterium | reverse complement strand
AATGTTCTCGGCGGTCCTGATCTTGACGCTCTACGCCGGAAACCTCGGCAGCCTCAACAAGTTGTGCCTGAAGCCATTCCGAATTGTCCAGCAAGTCAAAATCGACTCCCCAAGTGTCAACAGCAACGTGTCTTCCGAAAGTAGAATATTCCATCTTCCGGTTCCCCCTTCCTAGGAATAAAATGTTTTGGATTTCATCCGCTAGGACCTACGTCATTCACTGCTTTCGAGGGAATAATCTCTCGCAACATTTCAATGTCCTGAGTGAATCCTGGTTCCTAATATTATTTTCAACGAAGATAAAAGTAACATCTATCGAAAAGAAATGCAATAGTTTTTTTTGGATAAGGATACATTTAACGATTTTAATATTTCAGCTCCAAAAAGAGAAACCTCTACCCTAGGCCCCCCAAGATGAGCGACCGCGTTTAGAGGTTGGTTTTAAATTCAAATTTTGATTTTCCGGCTATGCTTCCAAAACAAATAAACGATGTGCAAGCTTTTGCAGCTTGCCGTCGATGGTAGAAAGCTGATTCGTTTCGATCCTGTTCCGACGATCCAACAATTCGTTTATTTCATCAAAAATGACATTGATTTCATTCTCTACAGCCTTGTTCGCAAACAATTGCCCCAATTGGGCCAAAGTATTGCGATATTCATAAATGACTTTGTGCGCAGTCCCGCTTTTCTCGACAATTTTTACCACGGTGCCATTCTCATAATGATAAATCATCGTGAACGAAGGATAAATCCGATTGACGATCGCTTGCCCTTTGAATTCGGCTATCGCTTTTCTCATCACATTGGTTAATCTGGGAGTGGACAAACTGTAAGAACCATCCAATACATATTCGTTGGCCTGCCGTTCAAAAGCGAGCGTGATTTCTTCCCCGATTCCTTCGAACAAAACCAATTCCTGATTGCCATTTTCAAACACTTTCATTTTTGCCGACAGATGCTGTTCATGAAACATTTGCATAAGACTGGCCATTTGGCCTTCATTCAGTCGCAAGCAGGCTTTGACATAAACTGTCGCTATCCGCTTAGCCATAAAAATCTACCTCAATTCTTTGTTTTGCACTGTCTTTTATAATTATACAACACAGAATTGAATTATTCCTGCACAGAATTATTGGAATTTCGGCAAATTCAAGAAAAAACAGGGTGAAATCTGAATTGTCTGTAAACGATACCCTAAACGCTCGCAATCCCTCGTTAAGTTTCGCTTTTCTTGCGTATCAATCAGGTACTGCTTCGGAGGAATGCTCCGCTTCCTGCTCCTCTGCATGCAAATGCTGAAGAATAATATGCCAAAGCTCATCCTTGTTCATCCCGCTTCCCGAAGAAAACAGCAGCGGCATTTGACCTGCGGGCATGTGCAGCGTATCCCGCACCTGTTTAAGATGCTTGGGCCACTTTGTCTTCGGCACCTTGTCCGCCTTGGTTGCAACTACTATAAACGGAACCTGGTAAAAGTTCAACCATTCGTACATCGCCTGGTCGTCCTTTGACGGAGGATGCCTTAAATCAACAATCAGCAATACGAGCTTCAAGGTTTTGCGGTTGAGCAAATAGGACTGTATGATAGAGCCCCATTTCTGCCGCATTGTTTTGGAAACTTTGGCATAGCCGTATCCCGGAAAATCGACGAAATATAAATCCGAGTTGATCAAATAGTAGTTTAGGGTTTGCGTTTTACCCGGCGTCGAACTTGTTCTCGCCAGATTTTTGCGATTAATCAAGCGATTGATCAATGAGGACTTGCCCACATTGGATCGTCCTGCCAAAGCGACCTCCGGCAGGGGTTCCTGCGGATATTGATCCGGCCCCATCGCGCTGATCAGAAATTCCGCGTGTTTTACTTTCATGCCTATTCACCTCAATGAACTCCTGCTGTTTGCACCAGAGCCTGCTCCAATACTTCATCCATATGGGCAACCGGCACGAAGTCCAAGTCGGCCCTTACGCTTTCGGGAATATCCTTCAGATCCTTCTCGTTTTCCTTTGGAAGCAGCACCTTCTTGATGCCTGCACGATGAGCGGCAAGTGCCTTTTCCTTGAAACCGCCGATCGGCAAAACCCGCCCGCGCAAAGTGATTTCTCCGGTCATGGCAACCTCGCGGGAAACCGGAATATTGGTCAATGCCGAAATCAATGCGGTGGCTATTGTAATGCCAGCTGAAGGACCATCCTTAGGGATCGCACCTTCAGGAATATGGATATGGATATCCACCTTTTCATGAAAATCCGCTTCAAGCTTTAATTGCTCCGCACGCGAACGGGTGTAGCTGAATGCGGCCTGCGCCGACTCCTTCATCACATCCCCCAGCTTGCCTGTCAAGGTCAATTTGCCCGATCCCGGCATGACCGTTACTTCGATTACCAGCGTATCCCCGCCGACCTCCGTCCAGGCAAGACCGGTAACCGCGCCGATCTGATCTTCTTTCTCCATCATGCCGTAGCGAAATTTAGCCGGCCCGAGAAATTCGGAAATTTTTTCGGGTGTAAGCTCGACCTTGCCGATTTGCGAGGATACGATGTCCTTGACTGCTTTGCGGCACACAGCGGCAAGCTGCTGCTCCAAATTGCGCACGCCGGCTTCCCTTGTATATTCGCGGATAATTTTAAGCAGAGCCTGATCGTCCAACTGCAGCTGATCATCCTCCAAGCCGTGGTCTTTCTTCTGCTTGGCCAATAAATACCGGGACGCGATATGCATTTTTTCGATTTCCGTGTAGCCGGAAATATAGAGCACTTCCATCCGGTCCAGAAGCGGACGAGGAATATTGTGCACAGCGTTGGCTGTAGTAATGAACATGACATTGGAAAGATCAAACGGCAATTCGATAAAATGATCGCTGAACGTGTTGTTTTGCTCCGGATCCAGCACCTCCAGCAATGCTGAGGAAGGATCGCCGCGAAAGTCCATCGACATCTTGTCGATTTCATCAAGCAAAAAAACAGGATTTCGGGTTCCGGCATTTTTCATTCCTTGAATAATGCGTCCGGGCATCGCACCGACATAGGTGCGGCGGTGTCCGCGTATTTCCGCTTCGTCCCTGACCCCGCCCAGTGAAATACGGACAAATTGGCGACCAAGTGAGCGGGAGATGGAACGCGCCAAGGAGGTTTTCCCCACTCCGGGAGGACCGACAAGACAAAGAATCGGACCCTTCAGCTTTTTGACCAGTTGCTGCACCGCCAAGTATTCCAGCACGCGCTCCTTCGGTTTTTCCAGACCGTAATGATCCTCATCAAGGATCTTCTCGGCCTTGTTTATATCCAGATCATCCTCGGTTTGCTTGCTCCAGGGAAGCCCGAGCAGCCAATCCAAATAATTGCGGATCACGCCTCCCTCGGCGGAAGTCGTCGGCGTTTTCTCCAGTCTGTCGATTTCTTTTTCGACCTTTTCCCTGACCTTTTCAGGCAGTTCGGCTTTCTGCAGCTGTTCACGCAGCTCCTCGATTTCGCCCGTTCTGCCTTCTTTGTCTCCGAGCTCTTTTTGGATCGCCTTCATTTGCTCACGAAGGTAATATTCCTTTTGCGTTTTTTCCATCTGTTTTTTGACGCGTTGGCTGATTTTGCGTTCCAATTCGAGCACTTCACGTTCATTATTCAAAATATCCAGCAGCTTCTCGAGCCGCTCTTTGATCTCAATCGTTTCGAGAATTTCCTGCTTGTCTTTGATCTTCAAGGAAAGATGGCTGCAAATCACATCGGCCAGACGTCCAGGCTCATCGATGTCGGACACGGCAGCCATCGTTTCCGGCGTTATTTTCTTTGAGAGATTGATATAATGCTCGAACTGGGTTAACAAGGTCCGGGTCAAGGCATCGATTTCCGGATCGGTGGCTTCCGGCTCCGGTAGCTCCTTTGCATTCACTTCGAAATATTCTTTGGTCTGTAAAAAGTTGACAATTTCGGCACGATTCAAGCCTTCTACCAGCACACGAATCGTTCCGTTGGGAAGCTTCAGCATTTGACGAACCTTGGATACGGTTCCGACTTTATATATATCCTCTTCTTCAGGATCTTCAATATTCATTTCCGATTGGGAACAAAGCAGAATAAAATTGTCATCCATCATCGCTTTCTCTAAAGCGCGGATCGACCTTTCCCGACCCACATCCAGATGCAGCACCATGCTTGGATATACCAAAAGTCCACGCAAAGGCAACAAAGGTATGGTTCGTCCCTTCGCTTTATGTTGTCGCATCCTACAGCACCTCCAGTTGTGAGAGCAAAATAAAAGCTTTCATCCATTTTATCAAACCTGGTTGCAAAACTCCAATCAACCTGTCCCAGGGGGTTTTGCCTGCATTATTTATCCACAGTCGCACCGGCATGAAGGACCGGCAGCGCTGGGGAAACGGATGACTCCCCTGCTGAAGACACATCCTCGATTTTTTCGATCATCTGTTGGCCAATCATAATGCCCAGCACTTCGCGGATCGTCTCCACACCAATCACCTCAATGCCGCTCAAGCCTGAAAATACGTTCTGCCAATTCTCCTTGGGGATGATCACCCGGTTCACGCCGGCATGCAGCGCAGCTTCCACTTTGGCGACTATGCCGCCGACCGGCTTTACCTTGCCGTGTATACTTAGCTCTCCGGTCATGGCCGTTTTGTTGTCGATCGGAATTTGGCGAATCGCCGATACGATCGCGGTAGCAATGGAAATCCCGGCGGAAGGGCCATCTACAGGAATCCCTCCGGGGAAATTGATATGCAGGTCATAATCCTGCGGCTTGATATGCAAATTTTTCAGCACGGTCACCACATTCTCCACCGAGCTGCGGGCCATGCTTTTTCTGCGAATCGTCCGCGAGCCTCCCCCCATCTCCTCTTCCTCCACCACGCCGGTGATGTTGAACTTTCCTGTACCCGGGGCGGAGGCGGGAATTGCCGTCACTTCCACCTCCAGCAGAGATCCCATATTGGCCCCGTATACGGCAAGCCCGTTGACCAGACCGATTTGCGGTTCGGCAGGAATTTGCAGCTGCGGTCTTGGCGGAATCTGACTGCTGTTGACTACCCATTCAATATCGTATGCGGCAATGTCCGACCTGCCGTCGGTAATCGCCAATCCGGCTGCAAGCTGAATGATATTGACCGCCTCACGACCGTTGGAGGCGTACTTTTTCACCACTTCAACCGCATCGTGTCCATTGTGGAAACCCAATTTTTCCATCGCGTTTGCAGCGATTTCTCCAATTTCATCCGGAAGCAGCGGACGGAAGTAAATTTCCATGCAGCGGGAACGAATGGCCGGAGGGATTTCCTGGGGAGATCGGGTCGTAGCTCCGACCAAACGAAAATCGGCAGGAAGCCCGTTCTGAAAAATATCATGAATATGACTCGGTATGTGGGAATCCTCGGAATTGTAATAGGAGCTTTCCAGAAAAACCTTGCGATCCTCCAGAACTTTTAATAATTTATTCATTTGCGTCGGATGCAGTTCCCCTATTTCGTCAATAAACAAGATCCCGCCGTGCGCTTTTGTCACGGCTCCCGCTTTGGGCTGGGGGATTCCCGCCACCCCCATGGCTCCCGCCCCTTGATAAATCGGGTCATGCACGGAACCGATCAGCGGATCGGCAATGCCGCGTTCGTCAAAACGGGCCGTGGTGGCATCCAGTTCAATAAACTTGGCATTCACACGGAAAGGAGACTCTGCATGCCTTTTGGCTTCCTCCAAGACTACCCGCGCTGCCGCCGTTTTCCCGACGCCCGGAGGTCCGTAGATGAGCACATGCTGTGGATTGGGGCCGCACAAAGCCGCTTTTAGTGCCCTCAGCCCTTCCTTTTGTCCGACAATTTCCTGCATCGATCCCGGTCTCGTCTTTTCCGCAAGCGGCTTGGTCAAAGAAATGGAACGCAGCTTTCTCAGCTTCTCCATTTCCTTTTTCGATTCGCGGTCGACAGCCGTTTTATTCGTTTGCTGGTTGCGCAGCAGGTTCCAAAAATACAGGCCGATCACCACACCAAAAAAAACCTGTACGATCATTAAAATTAAACTCATACTCATGGGATATCGTTCCTCCTTGCAAATTCTATCGTTCAAGCCCTAGCTCCATGCTTGACTGCTACTTGATAGTATTGCCTTGGCGCGAAACGCTTAATCCCTGTGTTTACAAAAATCCATTATCCCACAAAAGTGAAGCCAAGCTCTGAAGCTTATTTCCAATTACTTTCGCGAAGCCCGGGAAAAATAAAAAAGCTGCGAAAACCGATTGAAGTTTTCTGCAGCTCTTCTTCATAAAAACATTATACCGGCTGGTGCCTTCTGCCGGGAATTTGGCCGGTTCGTTCATACTCCCGGACAATCGCGTCTATTTCTTTTTTCAGTTCATTCACAAGCTCAGCCTCAGGCACTTTCCGTACAATCTCCCCGTAACGGAAAAGCATGCCTTCTCCTCTTGCTCCGGCGATGCCGATGTCGGCTTCCCTTGCTTCTCCCGGCCCGTTCACGGCACAGCCAAGCACGGAAATCTTAAGCGGAATTTTCACGTCCTGCAAATAGGCTTCCACCTCGTTGGCAACCGAGAACAGATCGATGTCCAATCTGCCGCAAGTCGGACAGGAGACCAGCGTTGCCGCGTTGGAGATCAGACCGAACGTTTTGAGCAGCTCGCGGGCCACCTTCACTTCCTCCACGGGATCCGCACTCAAACTTATGCGGATGGTGGACCCAATCCCCATGGACAGCAGCGTCCCAAGTCCGGCAGCACTTTTGACTGTGCCGGAGAACAATGTGCCGGCTTCGGTAATGCCCAGATGCAGCGGATAGTTGAATTTTTCCGCAGCCATTGTGTAAGCCTTGATCGCCATTGGAACGTCAGAAGCTTTCAGCGAAACGATAATGTCATGAAAGTCCAGTTCTTCCAATATGGAAATATGGAACAACGCGCTTTCAACCATCGCTTCGGGAGTCGGATAACCATGCTTTTCCAGCAGGTGGTTTTCCAAGGACCCGGCATTGACTCCTATGCGAATCGGAATGCCCCGTTCCTTGCAGGCTTTGACGACCTCCACAACCTTTTCCCGGCGTCCGATATTGCCCGGATTTATGCGGACCTTGTCGATTCCGTTTTCAATCGCGGCAAGCGCTAGCCTGTAATCAAAATGAATGTCGGAAACCAGCGGGATATGAATCTGCTTTTTGATCTCCTTGATCGCTTCTGCAGCTTCCTTATTGTTGACCGTCACCCGCACAAGCTGGCAGCCCGCTTCCTCGAGTCTATGGATTTCGGCAACGGTGGCTTTGACGTCGGCGGTCTTGGTCGTGCACATGCTTTGAATGATCACTTCGTCGCTGCCGCCGATCGTCAGATCCCCTACCCGAACCGCTTTCGTTTGCGTTCGATCAAACATATCCGTCTCCCCTTACGACTCCCTGGATTACGCGCTTTCTTCCTGCTTTTTGGACTTCCCTTCTTTGCCTTCCTTACCGTCTTTATTGGTTAAATTGGGAAGGATTTTCTCCTTCACCGATTTTTCTGTCACGAGACAATTTTTCACGTCATCACGCGAAGGCACCTCAAACATCACGTCAAGCATGATTCCCTCGATGATCGCTCTTAAGCCGCGGGCTCCGGTATTGCGTTTGATCGCCTCCTTGGCGATCGCTTCCAAGGCTCCGGCTTCAAATTCCAGATTGACGCTATCCATCTCCAGCAGCTTTTGGTATTGCTTGACAAGCGCATTTTTCGGTTCGGTCAAAATCCGGATCAACGCTTCTTCATCAAGCGGCTCCAATGTGGAAATAACCGGCAGGCGCCCGACAAATTCCGGAATCAAACCGAACTTAAGCAGATCCTCCGGCAATACGAGGGACAAATATTCTCCCTGCTTGAGATCCGCTTTGTTGCCTTCACCGCCGAAGCCGATTACTTTCTTGCCGATGCGCCGCTTGATAATCTGCTCCAGTCCGTCAAAGGCGCCTCCGCAAACAAACAGGATATTCGTCGTGTCGATCTGAATAAACTCTTGATGCGGGTGCTTTCTGCCGCCCTGCGGCGGAACAGACGCAACCGTTCCCTCGAGAATCTTGAGCAATGCCTGCTGCACACCTTCACCGGAGACGTCCCGGGTAATCGACGGGTTTTCCGATTTGCGCGCGACTTTGTCTATTTCATCAATATAAATGATTCCCCGTTCAGCCTTTTCCACATCGTAATCCGCGGCC
>CAZESH010000198.1:0-8217 GCA_964514665.1 uncultured Caryophanales bacterium | reverse complement strand
CTGCCGCTTGTGGAAGTGGTAAAAGGGGAGCGAACCGACGATCAGACGGTAAAAAGGGCGATGCAGCTGCTGAACGAAATGAAAAAGAAGCCGATTGAAGTAAAGAAAGATTTACTCGGCTCCGTCGGCAACAGGCTGCAGTATGCGTTGTTCCGGGAAGCGCAGTATTTGCTTGAGCAGGGCGTGGCCTCCAAGGAGGATATTGATGCAGCCGTAGTGTACAGCATTGGACGCCGACTTCCGGTAACGGGTCCGTTTATGACCGCAGATATGGGCGGGCTTGATGTGTTTCATTCGATTTCATCTTATTTGTTTGCCGATTTGAGCAAGGCTGATGGCTCTCTTGAGACGATGAAGCGGCTTGTCGAGGAAGGCAAATTCGGGCAAAAAAGCGGAGAGGGCTTTTATCAATGGGATGAGTCCGCATCGCAAAAAATGAACCGTGAGCGCGAAAATCTGCTCATTCAATTCCTCAAGCAGGACTTGGCGCTGGATTAAACCCGGATATGAGCGCATAAATCATTTTCTGACGAACATATACTATGAAGAAAACAACATTGCATTAACCGGTTAGGGTGAAGGCTCATGTTCGCTTGGCTTGCAAAAAAAAACGGCGGGTAGGCAGCGAAAGTTTGCTTCCTGTCATCAATAGGCTTGATCAAATTATCGAACTGCTGCAGCAAAAGGAAGAGATCGGAACAAGCAAGGCATCAATATCGATCAAGTGCATGTCGAGCGCTTGGAGAACATCATTTTTAAAAATGAAGAAAAACACATCATCAGAACGGAAAAAGGTTTTCGGGTTGTGGAGGATCCCTCAGATTATAACGGTACAATAGGAACGCGCAAGTGATTTTTTCTAAAGTCGTGGGGAATGCGGATTTCCAATGTTTCACCGTGACAGCAGGCTCTTGCGTATTGCGGCAAGGCTTTGAAGGCCAAGGGGATGGTCAGCTTTTTGCCTTCCTCTTCCTTGACTACGATCAACTCGTTAATCTCCAGCAGTACTTGCACCTGACCCGGATCGACTTTGCAGCGAAAATTAACTTGGATCACGGTGCAA
This sequence comes from uncultured Caryophanales bacterium, assembly GCA_964514665.1. Taxonomy (GTDB): domain Bacteria; phylum Bacillota; class Bacilli; order Paenibacillales; family KCTC-25726; genus CAZESH01. The sequence continues at coordinate 7,154 of CAZESH010000198.1, read as the reverse complement.
CCGATCATTTCCAATACTTTATAATCCATCGCACGGTCTTTCTGCTCCGCATTTTGCGGCTGGGAGGGACTGTTTTTTTTTATTGGAAGATTGTTTTCCACCGCCTCTTGGATATATTGGTTGATCGCCGAAAAATCGAGTTCCATATCTTGATTGACAAAGTCCTTCCAAAACGAGTTTTGGTTGTTTTTTTTCTCGTTGTTTTCGTTAATATTCATCATGTTTATTCAGCTCACTTTTTTTACACTCATTTTCGGGAGATTTTTACGTCTTGGTCATGGATGACTCCGTCAATCAAATCCCTGTCATGATTGTAATTGAAATTGTGTGCGGCCAATTTTTATTTCCATAAATTACCCCGTGGGCGCAATTGTTTTTTTCATTGGCATCCATGCCCGTTATTGTGGATTTACCTACAAAAACGGAGCTGTTTTGAGTTAAGGTTTCGATGTTGATTTGGTCCAGGGAAATGTGGGTAGCATGGTTTTCTCCGGAGTGCTCCGCCGAGATGTGGACGTCCCGGTCGTCAATCGGCGTATCCACCAAATCGGGATCATTCAGCAGCATGAAGTTTTTCAGCAAGAAATTCCCATCACCGCTGACCGATCCGAACACGCTGTTGGTTTTGCCATGTGCGCTCCAACCGACAGAACTGTTGTGATCGGCAATAAAAATACCCGATTGTCTTTGCATCGTCTGCACCTGAATATTTCCCCGGAAGTCCAATTGCGAAATTTGGCTCATAGGTTGCCACCAATATTCGGTTTAAAGTCTTGATCGTTCATGTTGCCATCGGCCAGTTCAAATCCGTCCATGTTGTAGTTGAAATTTGCAACTATCGCGTTGAAAAAGCCGAATGTTCCGGCGTGCCCTGTATTGAATTTCATATTGGCGTCCATGCCGGTTACGATGGCTTCGCCTACAAATACGGATGAATTCTGCTGGGGGGTATTGACATTGATCACACCGAGATTGATTACTGATGGCATTGCAAAATCTCCTTTAAAGCTATTTACTTCACTCTATGAGTCCGATTGGGCAGTGGTGACAGCAGCCCGGATGGAAATATGGGTGTCAACTGGGCAAACGCCCGAATAGGATAATCCCATAAGGTGATGCATGTTGAAAATGTCCTTAAACGATATAAAGGTCAATCAATTGTTGAATAATTCGGGAATTTTCTGGGGCAGGACGAATGTCCACAGCCGGCACAGCAGCAGAAAGATTCTGCAGCAAGCGATGGGGAATCTCCGCGGAGACCAAAATATGACGATGGGCAGCATCCTGATCAAGAACAAAAATGGCGGCGCTGCCCGATGACATCGACATTATCCACTTCATTTTATATCGGCAATATCCGGATCGGAACAATCGAGGAAGCATCGGTCTTCAGTATCGGCAATAATTTTCTCGAGGATTTTGAAAGCCGCTCCAAGCACAATCAAGGACTCGGCAACATTCACGACAAAAATGTGTTCCCGAGAGCCGGAGCAGTACTGAACGATTATGAACGTCTGCCTAAGCTGGATCAAAATAATTTTCCGAAAATGGGATAGGGCAAACCTGTTTCCGCATAAAACGGTAAAAAGTGTGTTTTTAGCGGTTTTATGCGGGAGGGGTGCCTTTTTGAATGTTCATGCGGTATTTGAAGGGGGGGGAGTGAAGGCCATAGCTTTGGCCGGAGCGGTAAAAACGGCGGAGCAGCACGGCATTATTTTCTCCAAAGTGGCCGGCACTTCCTCAGGGGCGATTATCGCCTCGTTATTAGCCGCGGGCTACTCGGCGGATGAAATCAAGGATTTGATTCTTCATACACCTTTTAACTCATTTCTCCATCGTTCCGGATGGCACCGCGTCCCTTATATCGGCGAAGGCGTTCGCCTGATACTGAAAAAAGGCCTTTATTCGGGAGATAGACTGGAATATTGGATTAAAAACAAACTGCAGGCCAAAGGAATCCGCACCTTCGCCGATTTGGAACAGGGCAAGCTGCAAATCATCGCCTCCGATATTTCCATGGGAAAGCTGCTGATATTGCCGGACGGCATTGCCAGATACGGTTATAATCCGCAAAAATTGGAGGTGGCCAAGGCGGTTCGAATGAGCACGAGCCTGCCTTTTTTCTTTGATCCGGTGATGATCAAAAACTCGCCGTCCGGCTATAAAGCCAAATACATTTATATTGTCGACGGAGGCATTCTCAGTAATTTTCCCTTGTGGATATTCGACAAAGAAAATGAGCAGAAGAAGAAGATCACGCCTGTGCTCGGCTTTAATCTGGTGGGAAAAAATGAGAAGAGTCCGCGGGAAATCCACGGACCCTTGACGATGCTGCGCGCATTGTTTTCCACAATGATGGACGCGCATGATGAAAAGTATATTGAAGAGGTGCACCGATTCCGCACCATCAACGTAGAGACGCCAGGCGTTTATACGACCCAATTCGATCTCGGCAAGGAAAAAAGCATGGAGATTTTTCAATCCGGAATGGATGCGGCCGAGCAATTTTTCAGGGATTGGTCGATCTCCGGCTATCTGAACAAATACGAACAATATTTGCGGGCGATTAAGTAAGGACCGTCATGCATTAATGGTAACGGGGAGGCTCATCCTCTCCGTCATTTTTATTGCCATTAATCACGGTGAATTTTGCTTTCTTGCTGTTGACCTTTTTGTTTTTGTAAAACTTTGGCCTGCCAAGTTTCCATTTATTCGGCGGGAATTTATACAGCAGGAATACAGTCCCGAACACCAGCACCATAATCAGAACCTGAGGTGAAGTCAGCAGGCTGCGAAGGAGTCCGATGGCAATCAAAATGATGATGATCCATGTAAGCATCTTCTGTCCGCTCTTCATTCATTAACCCTCCGTCTTCGTTACCTGATAAAAGTCGGCTGCGACGCCAAATTTTTCGATTCCAGTTCGAGCATGCGTTGAAAGGAAGCGATTGCCACTTCCACCTGCTGGTCGTTCGGCTGCTTGGTGGTCAGAAGCTGAAGCCAAAGCCCGGGATAACCGAGTACGCGCAATACCGGAATGTCCCTTACACTGTTGGTCAGTCTCAGCACCTCATAAGAAACGCCGATAACCAGCGGCAGCAGGATGATGCGTTGAATAATCCGTTCCCATAGCGTATCGTATGAAACAAAGGAATAAATAATAACACCGATAATGACGGTCAGTACAATGAAGCTGCTTCCGCAGCGGTAATGCAGGGTGTTGAATTTTTGCACATTGGCGACATTCAGCTCGAGTCCGGCTTCATAGCAGCTGATGACTTTGTGCTCTGCACCGTGATACTGGAATAAACGTTTGATCAACGGGGTTTGCGAAATTACATATAAATATACCAAAAGCAGAATAATCTTGATCACGCCTTCAATCAGATTATGCAGGATCTGGTTTTGAAAGGCGTTTTTAAACAGCAGGCTTTCCACAAAAACGGGAACCAGCGTGAAAATCAATTTTCCGAAAATAAACGACAAAACGCCGACAACGGCAACGCTTAATATGACGGAGAAATTGGAAAACATCGATTCTTTTTTCTCTGGCTTCTGCTGAGTCTCGGGCTTTTTGAGGCCTTCACCATCTTTGTTTCCCTCTTCTTCCTCATCCTCCGCATAAGCCTCCGCGGAAAAGGTCAAATGCTGTGAACCCTTGGCGCTGGAATCGATGATGCCGACGATCCCCCGCAGCAGCGGTATCTTCTTCAGCAGCTTCACCCAATTTTTCTCCGATTTGGCAACCTCAAAATACTCGATCTCATTATTTTTACGGCGCACAGCCGTTACATTTACCGTTTTTCCTGCAAACATGACGCCTTCGATCACAGCCTGTCCGCCATAGATGCCATTTGCTTTTTGCGGCAACCCTTTCACCCTCTTCTCCCGATATGTGACGATGATTTGATCTTTTCCGTCGCCTTCTATTGTATCTGATTCCCCGTTCGATTGCCACTGTTTACAAACCGCTGCATTGAACATAATAAGGAAATCACATTTACATCACACAGGGGAAAGAGGCGATCCCATGAGCGGAGCAAGCAACAGGCAAACCGTGCGCAAAACGAACCGTTGGATGTATGCGCTGCATACCGGATTTTATGCAGGAGTGATTTGGGGTTTGCTTAAGCTATTCCTGTTTATATTGAAATTCACCAAGGTTCCGCCGGCTTTTTTGGTTGAGCCGTTTATGGATCACGCGGCTGTAGTGACGTGGAGCGGACACTTGATCGGGTGGGCTTCCTTCATCTTGTTCTCGATTGTCGCAGCTTTTCTCTATATGATTTTATTGGGGAAAGCGAGAGGACCGTGGCCGGGAATTTACTATGGAGCCGCCTGGTGGGCAATGCTCTATCTCTTGATCGGCCCGCTGACGGGAATGATGAAGCCGCCGGGATTGTCGGATGGCAACAGTCTGATCAGCGACGGCAGCCTTTTTCTGATGTGGGGAGTGTTCATCGGCTACACGATTGCCAATGAGTTTACGGATGAAAGGCTTCGCGAACCTGTACAGCAATAAATCATTCTCAAATTGCAAGCACCTATGTTACAATAAGTTAGTTGAAAACAACTGAAGGTGTGATGGCATGAAAAAAGTGCTGGTATTAAACGGGCCGAACTTGAATATGCTCGGAATCCGCGAGCCCGAGGTATACGGGAGGCTGTCGCTTGCCGATATTGAGGAGCAGCTTGTTAAACTGGCGGACAGCTTGGGTGGATTGCAGTTGGAGTTCTTTCAATCAAATGTGGAGGGAGAATTGATCAACAGGCTTCATCAGGCGTACGGTCGGATCGACGGAATCATTGTCAATCCAGGAGCGTTTACGCATTACAGCTATGCTTTGCGGGACGCCTTCGGATCGGTATCGATTCCTGCGATCGAGATTCATTTGTCCAATATTCATCAAAGAGAAGCTTTCCGCCACATCTCTGTGCTTGCCCCGTTGATGATCGGTCAAATAGCCGGCTTTGGCGCTTACGGTTATGAGCTTGCCTTGATGGCGCTCAAACGATATCTTGAACAAAAAGGGTGATGGATATGGAAGCGAGGCGTCTGCTCAAGCTGCGCAAGGGAATGGAAGCGGCAGGCTTGGATGCGCTTTTGATCACGAACGAATTCAACCGCAGATACATGACCGGTTTTACCGGAACCTCCGGTTTGGTGCTGGTTACGGCTGGGCATGCCGTTTTGTTTACCGATTTCCGTTACATGTCGCAAGCTCCGGTTCAAGCCAAAGAATACCAGGTAATCGAACATCTGCCGGATCCATACGCTTCGGTAAAGCGGCAAATGGACCAATGGGGCTTGTCCAAGCTCGCCTTCGAGCAGTTGGATGTCAGCTATGGTACATATATGAAAATGAAAAGTTCCATGCGGGGAATCGAGCTGGTTGCTACGGACGGTTTGGTGGAGAAGCTGCGTCTGTATAAAGACGAAGGCGAATTGACCATTTTGCGTGAGGCTGCGGATTTGGCCGACCGCACGTACACCCGGCTGCTCGGGATTCTGCAGCCGGGCATAAGCGAGCTGGACGCAGCGCTTGAAATCGAATGCTTCGTAAGGAAAAACGGTGCGTCTTCAACTTCGTTTGACACGATTGTCGCTTCCGGCGAACGTTCGGCTCTCCCCCATGGCGTTGCCAGTGAGCGGCTGCTTGCTGCCGATGAATTTGTAAAAATGGACTACGGCGCCTACTACAAAGGCTATTGTTCGGATATCACCCGGACGGTCGTATTGGGAAAAGCGCAGGCCAAGCACAAGGAAATTTATGAAATTGTTCTGGAAGCACAGCTTTATGCGCTGGAGCAGATCAAACCCGGCATGACGGGGAAACAAGCGGATGCCTTGGCCCGTGGCGTGATCGAACGGTACGGTTACGGAGATCGCTTCGGTCACGGCACGGGACATGGCTTGGGGATGGAAATTCACGAGCAGCCGCGGCTCAGCATGCACGGCGATACAGTGCTCGAACCGGGCATGGTGGTGACGGTGGAGCCGGGCATTTATCTCCCCGGATTCGGCGGCGTGCGCATCGAGGACGACGTCGTGATCACGCAAAACGGCATTGAAGTCATCACCAAAGCAAGCAAAGCCTTTACCGTCATTGATTAACGGCGAGGAACATATCTAATCAACCAATTGCAGGAGGGAAAAACGTGATTTCAGTAAACGACTTTAAAACGGGATTAACGATCGAGGTGGACGGAGATATTTACACCGTTCAGGATTTTCAGCATGTAAAGCCGGGCAAGGGAGCGGCTTTCGTCCGTTCAAAATTGAAAAATTTGCGAAATGGCAACATCATGGAAAAAACATTCCGCGCCGGCGAGAATGTCGGCCGTGCGCATGTGGAAAACAAAGAGATGCAGTACCTGTATGCCAGTGGTTCCGAGCATACTTTTATGGATACCCAAACCTTTGACCAAATCACATTGGATGCCGATCAAATTGAGTGGGAGCTTAAATTCCTCAAGGAAAATATGAACGTCAACATCATGAGCTATCAAGGCGAAATTATCGGAATCACCATGCCGAACAGCGTGGAGCTGAAGGTTACGGAAACCGAACCGGGAATAAAGGGCAACACGGCAACCGGCGCCACGAAGAGTGCGATTGTGGAAACCGGCTTGTCCGTTCAAGTGCCGCTGTTTATCAACGAGGGAGACGTTCTGCTGATTGATACAAGGGAAGGCAAATATATCTCCCGCGCGTAGCTTGAACTTATGACTAAAGAAAACCTCACTGGGTAGGGAGTGTTTGATTTGGCTTTATTTGTAATGAAATTTGGTGGAAGCTCTGTCGGATCTGCCGAACGGATCAGAAAAGTCGCGGAGCGCATTGTCCACAAAAAATCGCAGGGACATCGCTGTGTTGTCGTGGTTTCCGCCATGGGCGACACAACGGATGAACTGATCGACCTTTCCAAGCGGATAACTGCAAATCCATCTGCCCGCGAAATGGATATGCTGCTTACGACGGGGGAACAAATGTCGGTTGCGCTTGTAACAATGGCTGTCCAGGAATTGGGGCACAAGGCGATTTCGTTTACGGGATGGCAGGCGGGAATGAAAACGGAAGAGGTACATGGCAATGCGCGCATAACCGACATTCAACCGGATCGCCTGATCCAGGCTTTGGAGGAAGATCGGGT
>CAZESH010000197.1:0-8245 GCA_964514665.1 uncultured Caryophanales bacterium | reverse complement strand
GTTGAGGACGCAACCCGGCAAGCGGGAGCCCGTGAAGCCTTTACGATTGAAGAACCGTTCGCCGCGGCCATCGGAGCCAACCTTCCCGTTTGGGAACCGACCGGCAGCATGGTTGTCGATATTGGCGGCGGTACGACAGAGGTGGCGGTTATCTCCCTGGGAGGCATCGTGACCAGCCGCTCCGTGCGGATAGCCGGAGATGAGGCCGACGAAGCGATCACGCAATTCATCAAAAGAACCTATAACCTGATGATCGGGGAAAGAACGGCAGAGCAGCTCAAGATGGATATCGGGTCGGCGACGAATTTACAGAAGACCGAAACGATGGAAATTCGCGGACGCGACCTTGTGACGGGACTGCCCAATACGATTGCGATTACTTCCGACGAAATTACCGAAGCGTTGTCCGATACCGTCTACAGCATCGTCGACGCGGTAAAAGTCACATTGGAAAAATGCCCGCCCGAGCTTGCGGCGGACATCATGGACAGGGGAATCGTCCTTACAGGAGGCGGCGCACTGCTGAAAAACCTGGACCGCCTGCTTACCAAAGAAACGGGCATGCCCGTCATCGTTGCGGATAATCCTTTGGATTGTGTAGCGATCGGTACGGGAAGGGCGCTTGAAAACATTCATCTATTCAGATCCAAGAACGGTCCTTCCGGACATTCCAGACGCAAATCTTGAAAAATGGGTTAGAAGGTGCTGCTGTTGTTTAAATTAATGGGGAATAAGCGGCTTTTCATTTTGTTGATTGGCGTTATTCTTGCGATTGCGCTGATGGGTCTTACTCTAGGCAATCGGGAATCAGCCACCTTGCCGGAAAAAATGATCAGCGACACCGTTTCTTTTGCCCAAGGATTAGTATATAAGCCCGCTGGTTACATAGCGGGCTTCTTTGGGGATATCGGCAATTTACGCAAATTGTACACGGAAAACAAAATAATGAAAAAACGTCTGATGCAGTATGCAAGAGATTCGGCCCGCCTGAACGCACTGGAAACGCAAAATTCCGAATTGGAACGGGCGCTTGCCTTTACCGAGCGGCAAAAGCATGAAAATGATTATGTCTGGCATGCGGCGCAAGCTGTGGCGATCAGCCCGGACCCCGTGTACAACACCACGATCAAAATCAATTTGGGTACCAAGGACGGCATCCGCGAAAATATGGCGGTGGCGACGGAGGATGGACTGATCGGCCGCATTGAACGGGTATCTCCCTATTACGCCACAGTTCAGCTCATATCGGATATCATATATAAAGATGTGGATTTCAAACTGGATACGAGCAAGGCGATCGCTGCCACGGTGAAAAGTAAAAACGACGGCAGCAATCCGGTTTTCGGAATGATTGAAAGCTATAATAACGAGTTGGGCTATCTTGTGATGAATAAAATTCCGGATAGTGACAGCAATCGGATAGAAAAAGGCGATACCGTGATTACGTCCGGTCTCGGCGGGGTATTCCCGGAAGGTATTGTCGTCGGCACGATCGTATCCAAGCAGGAAGGCGATTTCGGCATTACTTACAAAGCCATGATTAAACCGGCGGCTCATTTCCGTCCGGGACAGACGCTTTTTGTCATTGAGGTTCCACAGCCATGAGATGGGAAATGCGCTTGAATTTGCTGTGGCTGCTGATGCTTGTGATTTTTTTGCTTGAAGGTGCTTTGTTTCCATGGCTGATTCCTGACCCTTGGACGGAGCGGGTCATGATCACTCCGCATTTCATGCTTGTCGGACTTGTTTTTATCGCGATTTATGTCAATCGTTATGCGGCACTTATCTATGGGCTTGTCTTCGGATTTTTACAGGATTTGTATTACTACGGACACATGCTGGGCGTTCATGCCTTTACATTGGGCTTGATCGGCTATATCGTCGGTTTGTATAACCGTCGGGGGAGGATTGAGCTGTTCTCCACCCTCGGTTTCATCGCTGTCGGTGAATGGATATACGGCAGTCTGCAGTATGCGATCTATCATTTTTTCAATGTAACCGCAATGATGTATCAAGACGTCTTAATCAAGTCGATTCTTCCCAGTATGATGATCAATCTGTTGTTCGCGTTGCTGATCTATATTCCTGCCCGATGGTATTTTGAAGAAAGCTTGCCCGTCCGCAAGGAAGACGAATAGACAAGGGAAGAAAGTTTTCCTGCAAGAGAAGGAAAAAACGCGGGCAAACACGAAATGTATAGTTTGGGAGGAAGCCGTCAATGTCTTCAGCAAAACATCATCATGTCACAATCAAGGGCGTTAAGGACGGACTTGTTTTCTTGCTGGACGATCAGTGCGATTTTGAGGCTTTGATCGCCGAGCTGCGGCATAAGCTTGCGAAAACACATCAGCAAATTTTAACCGGACCCGCTGTTCATGTACAGGTAAAAATGGGCAAGCGGCATATAGTTGAGGAGCAGAAGGAAACGATTCGCAGCATCATTAGCCAGCAAGGCAATTTGCTGATTCAATCGATCGAATCCGACCCGGCGGATGCAATCGGCTTGCATGAGATGCTGCCGCCCTTCATGCTTAGAAAGGGTGTTGTCCGCTCCGGACAAACGGTTGCCTGTGAAGGCAATCTGATGTTTGTGGGGGATGTCAATCCGGGAGGCTCGGTCATCAGTACCGGCGATATATACGTCATGGGATCGCTGCGGGGCATGGCCCACGCCGGCTCGGAAGGGAATGAGCAGGCGGTGATTGCCGCTTCCCACTTAAGACCGACGCAGCTGCGAATCGCCCAGGTGATCAGCCGCCCCCCCGATGAATGGGGGATAGAAGAGGCTTCCATGGAGTTTGCTTATTTGCAGGAACAACAAATGAAAATAGAAAAAATTTCGCAGCTTCATCGTATACGACCGGGGAACGTGGAATATAAAGGAGAGTGAAGACCGTGGGAGAGGCTATTGTAATCACTTCGGGGAAGGGCGGCGTCGGGAAAACGACGACATCCGCCAATATAGGGACCGCGCTTGCGCTGCTGGGAAAAAAGGTGTGCATGGTGGACACGGATATCGGCCTGCGCAATCTGGATGTGGTCATGGGTCTTGAAAACCGGATTATTTATGACCTTGTAGATATTGTGGAGGGAAGCTGCCGGCTGCAGCAGGCATTGATCAAGGATAAGCGGTTTGAAGAGCTGTACCTGCTTCCTGCGGCTCAAACCAAGGACAAGCTGGCGGTTTCTCCGGAAGACATGAAGAAAATCATACCCGAATTAAAGAAGGATTTCGAATATGTGATCATCGATTGTCCGGCCGGAATCGAGCAGGGGTTTAAAAATGCGGTGGCAGGTGCGGACCGCGCGATTGTGGTGACCACTCCCGAGAATGCGGCTGTCCGCGACGCGGACCGGATTATCGGTTTGCTGGAATCGGAAAATATTCGCGACCCGAAACTGGTGATTAATCGCATTCGCGCGAATATGGTGAGACAGGGAGATATGCTGGATATCGATGAAATCTGTTCTGTGCTGTCCATCGATTTGCTCGGTATCGTTCCCGATGACGAATACGTGATCAAGGCAGCCAATTCGGGTGAACCGACAGTAATGAATCCTTCGTCCAAGGCGGCAATCGCTTACCGCAATATCGCAAGAAGAATATTGGGGGATACGGTCCCGCTCATGCCGCTGGAAGTGAAAAAAGGCATGCTGCATAAAATGAAAAAGTTTCTTGGAATGGGTTGATCAAGAGGTGCTGGAGAAAGTCAAAAAAATCGACTGGTCCGTCCTGGTTTTGCTGGCGGTGCTGATGGTCATTAGCTCCATGCTGATTTACAGTGCGACTTACAAATCGATGTATGCATCGTACCATTTGTATCTGAAAAATTTGCTTAACTACGCGCTGGGCTTTTTGGTGTTTTTTGGCGTCGGTTTGTTGGATTACCGCATACTGCTCAAATATGCCCATTATTTATATGCCCTCGGGATTTTATTATTGATCTCCTTATACTTTGTCGGTGAGACGATAAACGGAGCGAAAAGCTGGATCAAGCTTCCGCTGGGCTTTAATTTTCAGCCGGCTGAATTTATGAAGCTGCTGCTGATCATAGCCATCGCCGCTTTTATCGCCAGAAAAAAAGGAGATCATCTGCAGCTGGTAGACGATGTCCTGCCGATCGGCGCAATTGTTTTTCTGCCCTTTATTTTGGTATTGGTTCAGCCGGATTTGGGCAATGCGATCATTTATCTGGTCATTCTCCTCGGCATGCTGTGGATCGGGAATATCAAATACACCTATGTGTTGATCGGCCTAAGCGTATTGGCAGGCTTTATGGCCTTGTTTTTTTATTTTTACGGAACTTATCACGACACCATGTACAGTTACTTGAAAGAGCACAATAACGAGCATTGGATGGATCGCATCGATACGTATTTGCATCCTGAGCGGGATCCTCAGAATAAAGGGTATCAGGTGCAGAACGCGAAGATTGCCATCGGTTCCGGGGAATTGCGCGGGGAAGGATTTCTGCATGGGAATTCTCTGCACAGCGGAAGAATTCCGCTGCCTTTTTCCGACTCCATATTTGCCGTTATCGGTGAAGAATTCGGCTTTATCGGCTCGTCGATCTTACTTGTTCTCTATTTTTTGCTTGTGTATCGGATGATATTGACGGCGATCCAATGCAGTGATTTGAGCGGAGCGATCATCATCTTCGGAATCGTCTCGATGTTTGTGTTTCAAATATTTGAAAATATCGGCATGTTGATCGGCATCATGCCGCTAACAGGGATTACCCTGCCTTTTGTAAGCTATGGCGGCACATCCGTGTTGATCAATATGCTCTCATTAGGGATTGTCAACAGCATCAGGATTCATCAGGAGGAAACGTCTTTGTATGGCTGAATCATCAAGTTCGAAAGAGGGATTTCTATTCCCTGGATCGACTGCTTTTCGGCATGGATGTAACGAATGTCCGGTCCAAACCCGAGAGGCCAAGAACCATCGAAGCATTGGCATAAAGGGAAATTCTCCGACTTTCATGGTTCTAGGTCTCTTACGGTCCTCCCTTCAGCAACGAAAAACAGACTCACTATGGAACGTAAAATCCCCCTCCGACATTTAGGAAACCCTATAATCACTTTAACTTACTAGCTTTGTCTTCAATTTGGCCGTCCCGTGTGGGACGGTTTTTTGTACATATCAGAAAGTATAAAAATTAAGGGGAGTGCCTCCCTTTACCTTGATGTGATGGACGGTGAAATCCAAGCGTGCCGCCGAATTTGGCATGTATCCAGAGTATTATAAAAGTGTGCACGGATATGAATACCGGATCGAAGACCGGTTGGGAAAAGCGATAAAGATTATGTTCCCGAAGCAGTTTTCTCCGAAAACTTTTACGCCTTTGAAATCGTGTTATTACCGCATAATAAATTCAAAAAACACGATTTCAAGATTTTTTTAGTGTTAAAAAATTCATAAAATTGTCACATTCAAGAAGGAATATTTGTTCCGGTGTTGAATAGATTTCTCTATGAAAGCGATTACAAATTAAAAACAGGAGGTTAGAAAATGCAGTCGATTGGCATTGCGATTGTCGGGCTCCTCTGTTTTGCATTCGGGTATCGTTTTTACAGCAAGTTCATTGCCAACAAAATTTTCAAGCTTGATCCTGATTTTGTAACACCGGCCCACCGCTTCAAAGACGGCGTGGATTTTGTCCCAACCAAAAAAGAAGTGCTTTGGGGTCACCATTTCACTTCTGTTGCCGGAGCGGCTCCCATTGTCGGACCGGCTATTGCCGTATACTGGGGTTGGCTTCCCGCGCTGCTGTGGGTGCTGCTTGGCACCGTATTCGCAGCGGGTGTACACGATTTCGGAACATTGGTCATCTCCACGAGGAACAAGGGGCAATCGATTGGGACTATCGCCAATCGGATCATTGGACAGCGGGCGAAGCTGCTGTTCCTGTTTATCATTTTAATTCTTGTGCTGATGGTCAATGCAGTGTTTGCTTGGGTAATCGCCACATTGTTCATCAAGTTTCCCGCGTCCGTGATTCCGGTATTTATCGAGATTCCCTTGGCGATTTGGATCGGCATGAGGGTTTACCGTGCAGGCAAAGGATTGCTCATGCCATCGATCGTGGCGCTTGTGATCATGTGGGGCAGCGCAGTTCTGACCAGCTACATAAAACCGCTGCAGATCGATATGGTCAGTTATTTGGGAGGAAATGACTCCTCGTTTGCGTTCCTTGGCTTGAATGCGACGGAAACAACCTACTTATTTTGGATCGTCGTCCTCTTCGTCTATTGCTACTTCGCTTCTTCGCTTGCGGTAACCACACTGCTGCAGCCAAGAGATTACATAAATTCGCATCAATTGATCATCGGCTTGATCGTTTTATATTTGGGATTGCTGTTCCTGGCCCCCGCCGTGACCGCACCGGTATTCAATGCGGCGTCGAGCGATAAATCCTGGTGGCCGCTGCTGTTCATTACGATTGCTTGCGGGGCAATATCCGGATTTCACGGACTCGTGTCGTCCGGGACTTCCTCCAAGCAGTTGAATAAAGAGACCGACGCCCGTTATGTCGGTTATTTGGGTGCGGTTGGCGAAGGCGCGCTTGCGCTGATCTCGATTATCGCATGTATCACGGCATTTTCCGTCGGGGATTTTTCCGCTAAATATGCCTCTTTTGCCGATGCCAGCACGAACGGGCTGGGTTCGTTTGTGGCGGGCGCGGCTCATCTTGCCAGCGGCCTGGGTATTGATATTACGCTTGGCAGAACGATTGTCGCCGTGATCGTGGTCAGTTTTGCGGCTACTACGCTGGATAGCTCGGTCCGTCTGATGCGCTACATCATCGCCGAGATCGGCGAAGAGTACAAAATCAAAGCGATCACCGGCAAGCATGCTTCCACGCTGATCGCCGTTGCTGCCAGTGCGGCTTTGACTTTGACGCCGGGAGGATCTAACGGCTTCGGCTCCGGTGGCTATCACCTTTGGCCTTTGTTCGGTACATCCAATCAACTGTTGGCAGGCATTTCGCTGTTGATCATCACCATCTGGTTGAAGCGTCAAGGGCGCAATTATTTGCCGACACTTGTTCCGATGCTGTTCATTTTGCTGGTGACGGTGTGGGCCATGGTGCAGCAGGTATTTACTCAGTGGATGGGACACGCGGACAAAGCGCTGCTGTTTGTTTTCGGGATTATCGTTCTTGTTTTCGCCGTATGGATTTTATTGGAAGCTGCCCGCATATTTGCAAAAGACGGCAGCCAAACGGGAAATTCCAACATTTCCGCTTAACCCGTTTTGGATCAGGAAGCCGGTAACAGGAAAAGGAGAACCGCTTGGCGGGTTTCTCCTTATCTTGTTTTTAGGGAGGGGCCCATGGAAATTGTACAAATCCTGCTCGTCCGGGAAAAGGATCAGCAGTTCTCCGGGAGCGGCTGCTGCGGGCGCTTGGAAGGAGATATTTTACCTTGGTCGCGGCAAACGGCAGAGCGGCTCTTTTGCGAGAACCGCAGCATGATGGAGCAGATGGGAGGAATATACCGAAAGCTCGACGAAGATTTTTCCGGCTTGATCGAGCTGGAGGTGATCGATCCCCGCAATGTTCTGTTTCTGTTTGCAGAATTATGGAGAACGTGGCGGCGCAAACGGCTGCCTTGGCTGCAGAGGGTGCGTTATTTTGCTGCGGGATTTCGCGCTGCCGGCATTTTTATAGACGGAACTCCGGTTGCGGCGGAAAGCATTGCTGACTATAAGGTGATTCGAACTAAGGTGAATGAGGCGCTGACTGCAGGAGGAAGGGAGTGAACGGCCTTGGATTGGAAAAAAATTTTACGAAATTCAATCCAATATCATGAGGAATTATTCTATGTTCCCTACCGCAGACAATTGGAGAAAGACCTGCGCAAAGAAGAGGACCTGTTCATGCTGATTTGCTTTTTGGATATGCTCGGGATTGCCAATCCGGTTTCGTATTATACGCTCGAATTGCTTCCAGAGATGTATGAGCGGTTTCACGAGTGGCACTTGCGTATGGGAATGGAGCATTCTCCGCTGGACGATTTTCGCTGCTGTTAAAAAATGAGACAAAGGAGCGGCTGCCAATGATCAGAGAAAAGCAGGCCCGCATCGCCTTTTTCGGGGGGAAAGGCGGGGTGGGTAAAACGACCCTTTCCTCTGCTTTCGCCCTAAATGCGGCGAGGTCCGGGAGAAAAACCCTGCTCGTTTCTACGGACCCCGCACATAATTTGCACGATATGTTCGGCTGCGCGATCGGTCGGACAC
>CAZESH010000196.1:0-8279 GCA_964514665.1 uncultured Caryophanales bacterium | reverse complement strand
TAGGAGAGGTGAATGCCAATCGGGCGGTTCATTGGAGAGTCCTTCGCGTCGGTCTACCAGTTCAATTGACCACAGAGCGGCGGCTGCCGGGTTGGTGATCGCACGCTGGGCCGCGCGTTGGGAAGCCGGTGGTCGCGCCGATGCACACCGCTCTAACCTAAGTCTATAGCAGGTAGAAACCACTTGACAAGGACATATACGAACTGCCGGGGATGGGCGGCATGATGGCACGCACCGCGCTCACCAGAGATCGCCCGTTGGACTAAAAATCAGTGTATGACGAATGCCTGATGCAGGCTCGTCAGAGAGGCTGCATTATACTACTTTAGCAAACGGCCTGATAGATACCCCGCTCTTCAATTCCTGCACCATTTGGCGGGAGCCTACCGCGGTGCCGCTCAGGCTGGCGGCGGCGGCTCCACTGGCAATGCCCCAGGTCAGGCTCTCCAGAAGCGAGAGGACATTGCTCAAGGCCAACACCAAACCCGCCACCAGCGCATCCCCGGCCCCGATGGGGTTGCGTTCCTCGATTTGGGGCGTTCCGGCAAGGTGCAGGTGATCGACCAGTTCGGCCAAATCGTGTTTTCCACAAACGGCAAAGAATCCGGAAAAAAATTGACTGAATCGTTTTTGACCGAGTTGAAAAACAATACCGGCAGGATGTTCGAATGGACAATCGATAATCAGCCGACCTACATTGTGCAATCGGGCTCAACCTACAGCGGTTGGACGGTCATTGCTTATATCGGAGCCAAAGAAGCTTTCAGCGAGCTGGACAAAATGGGCAACAGCACGATGATTATTGTCATTTTCGGCATATTCGCGGCACTGCTGTTCTCCACCTTTTTATCCTGGACCATTTCCCGTCCGATCAGGCTCCTGGCCAAACGCTTAAGCCGATTAAACAAAGGCGTGCTTATGCCCTATCAAGGCAAAACGAGCAATAAGGAAGTCGCCATATTGCATGAAAGCTTCAATCAAATGGTTGAGCATTTGAATCAGACGATCAAGGATTTGTCGGACAAGCAAATCAGTGAGCGTCAGGCTCAGCTTGTGGCGCTTAAAGCGCAGATCAGACCGCATTTTCTTTATAATTCGCTGAATACGATTTATTGGTCGCTGATTAACGATGACCGCGCCAAAGAAGCGCAAATGGTGTTGACACTGAGCGATCTGATGCGCTACAGCATCCAGCCGGGATCGGAGATGGTCACCGTTTCCGAAGATGTCAAGCAGCTCCAGCGCTTCATCGAGATCTCCAAGCTCCGTTACGGGGATAAACTGCAAACGGAAGTGGAAGTGGATGATGATGCACTCGAGTTAAAGATGATGAAGCTGCTGCTGCAGCCGATTGTCGAGAATGCGATCACGCATGGCTTGGAGCCGGTGAAAGGCCCGTGGCTGATCCGCATCCGCATTTTCCGCAAGGACCAGCTGATCCATTTTGTCGTAGAGGACAACGGCATCGGGATGATGAAAGCGCAAATGCTTAAGGTTCTCGAGTTTCACCATGACGCGGAGAAGGAGACGATCATGCATTCCGGTATTGGTTTGGCCAATCTGAATTATCGGGTCGGCATCATTTACGGAAAAGAATACGGGTTGAAATTGTCCATGAGCGAGCTCGGCGGATTAAAGGTCGAGGTAAGTCTTCCGCTTGCGCTGGAGGATAATCGCGAACAAAGCCCGGATCGGTTCGAAAAGGGAGATGTCAAATGAGCCATCGTTTTTTGCTTGTTATTTTGCTGATTTTCAGTGTGCTGCTGCTCGGCTCTTGTTCATCCATAACCAGACAAATCGATGTGAAGCGCTTGCCCGAGCAGGTCTCCAATCAGAAGCAAATCCATCTGACCGTTTGGCTTTTTTCCGCCACCGGTCTTGAGGATTTGATCCAACAATACGAGAAAGAGCATCCGGAGATCAAAGTGGATATTTTCACCTCGCAATATGAGGATGTGCACAACAATCTTCAAACGGCATTTGCCTCAGGCAACGGTGCCCCGGACATTTGTCTGATCGAGGTCAGCTTCATCGAACGCTTCAAGCAATTTCCCGATTACTTTTATAATTTGGCCGATCTCGGCGCCAGCGACTTGAAAAGCGAATATCTGGATTGGAAATGGAAGCAGGCCTCAAGCAAGGACGAGTCGTTCGTATTCGGTTTGCCTACGGATGTAGGGCCGTTTGCGCTCGCTTACCGGCCGGCCTTTTTCGAAGAGGCGGGTTTGCCATCGAATCGGGTTCAATTGGCGGAAAAAGTGAAGTCCTGGGATGATTTCCTTGAGATCGGCAAGCAAATCAAGGCCAGGACCGGGAAATACATGATCGACAACATTCATTCTCTGTATCGCAGTATCCTGGGACAAGCGGAACAGCAGTATTTTGACAAGGAAAGCGGCAAGTTGATCGTCGAAACCAATCCCGCTGTCAAGAAAGCTTGGGATTATGCCGTGAAGGCCAAGCAGTTGGGCCTCTCCGCGGGCTTGACCACATATAAACCGGAATGGGGCACGGGACTCACCGACGGAGATTTTGCCACACTGCTGGCACCATCCTGGATGCTGAACTATATGAAGGACAATGCGCCGCAAGCGTTCGGGCAATGGGATGTAACGAGATTTCCGGGAGGCAGCGGCAATTGGGGCGGTTCGTTTTTGTCGCTCCCCAAGGAAGGCAAGCATCCACAAGAAGCTTTTGATTTGATCAAGTGGCTTACCGCTCCCGAACAGCAGCTGGTCTTGTATCAGCAGCGCAATAACTTTCCTTCTGCAGAAGTCCTCTATGAGGATCAACGGGTAAAGGGGAAAACCGATCCTTACTTTAGCCAAGCGCCGGTCGGCAAAATATTCTCCGATGCGGCACGGCAGGTCAAGCCGATATATGAGGGACCGTATCAATTTATCGTCATGTCCGTGATCGAATCGGAAATGTATAAGATCGATTGGGGAGAAGCTACGCCGGAAGAAGCTTGGAAGGAAGGGATCGCATTGATCCATAAACAGCTGGCCCGTTACGGAATCAACGAATAAATCCATGAGACAGAGGAAGAGATGCAAGTGAAAATTTTGATTGTCGACGATGAACCGATGGTGCGCAGCTCAATGGCGAGAATGATGCGCAGTATAGACGCGCAGTATACAGTGGGCGAGGCCGAGGACGGTGAAGAAGCCCTGTCGATGCTGGCCCGGCAATCCTATGATTTGGTGATCACCGATATACGCATGCCTGCGATGAACGGAATTGAGCTTTGCAAGCATATTCATCAAAAATATCCGCGCATGCATGTCGTCATGCTGACCGGGTATGCGGATTTTTCGTATGCTCAAGCGGCGATTCGCTATAATGTTTCGGAATATTTGCTGAAACCCGTTTCTGTCGATGCGATCAAGGAAGTTGTGCGAAAGATCGAAGTCAAGCTCCGCGAAAAAAAAAACCATGATGAGATCATCCGCTTGCGGGAACTGCATCTGCTTGAAAAAAGAGTGCAGGATTTATTCTATGAGATGCCGGTTCCCTATTGCGACGAGAAGCTGTTTCCGCCTTTCTCGGCAATGGCTGTGCTGTCCTTCAAAACAGGCGAAGAGGCATTGACGCGGAAAACGATTCGTTTTGCGATCAAAAATATTTTGTCCGAAATGCTTAGTGTTTACGGCATTCCTGTTGTGGTCGTGGAAGAGAGCCATATTTCTGCAGTGCTCTTCATGAACACGGACGCCTTTCCCGAATGGGAACAGCTATCCGGACAAATCGGTCAGGCTATGGGGAAATATCAAAACATTGAAGTTCAGACCCAATTTGGCGGGATTACCGATTCCTTTTCCGGTATTGCCGAATGCTACCGCATCAGCCTGGAAAAGCTGGGAATTCGTCAGGAGCCGCAGGAGGAAGTGAAGCCTTCGGCAGCTGTCCACCGATTGATCCGCCAGGCGCAGGAAATCATTCAAGAGGAATTCTCCAGCGAATTGACGCTGACCTTTCTGGCCGAGCGCCTGTTTGTCAATCCCAATTATTTGAGCTCTTTGTTTAAAAGTGAAACGGGGAAAACGTTCAGCCAGTATTTAACGCAGATCCGCATCGAAAAAGCGAAGGAGCTGCTGCGGTCGACGAATTTGAAAATTTATCAGATTTGCGATCAGGTCGGCTATATGGATCAAGCTCATTTCAGCAGGGTGTTCAAATCGCTGGAGGGCTTAAACCCCTATGATTTCCGGGAACAATACCAAAAGTAAGTCATCCGCTCAGGAAGGCCGTTCATCACCAGCCTGACCGCTTTATTCTCCGCGGTTCAGGCATTTGTGCGCTCTTGCCCCCCGTTTCAAACCGCAGCTTTTCCTTTAACTCCCTTAAATTCCGTCCAGGAGTCTGTCCGACGAATGAAAATCGTGAATATTGATTCAAATTGTGTTATGTGTGCCATGCTATTGATTTTCGATTTTGACTGAACGATGTTCAGGTTCATATCAAAAAGTTCTTGAGGAGGATTTCTGATTGGGGTGAGTTTGCTTTCCGTTGCTGAAGGGAAGACCTGAGAGACCTAGAACCATGAAAGTCGGAGAACTTCCCTTTATGCAAATGCTGCGATGGTTCTTGGTCTGTCAGGTCTGGACTGGACATTCGCACATCTCCGGCGGAAAGCAATGGAATCCGAATCAGATCCTCACCTTTCTTTTATGACAATTCGAAGCTCTGCGCGCTTAAACCTATATCTTCGGGAGCTATCTTCATGACTTTGAATAAATATTCACTTAAACCCATTCATCGGACAGACTTCTGGATCAATCATGTGAAAAATCGACAAAAAATATAAGATTCAACTCATACCGATTTTTTTTGCGATCGCTTACACTTAGATGCGTAAGGTTGAAATCCCTTACAAACTTAGATATCAGGGGGAATGAAGCAATGAAACGAATTGCCGTCTTACTGTTGTCCGTAATGCTCGTGATTTCCGTTGCCGCCTGCTCGTCGTCAAAAACAAGCGGAGGTTCAACAGAAAGCACACCGGCTGCCGACAATGGAAGCAAAGCAACCGATGCCGCAAAGCAGGAAGACGTAAACCTGACCATGTGGCTGTTTACCGGTACAGGACTGGACGACTATGTAAAGCAGTATGAAAAGGATCATCCAAACATTCACGTTAAAATTCAAACGCAAGAATACGGCGATCACCATAACAGCTTGGTAACAGCTCTTGCTGCGGGAAGCGGCGCACCGGACATCGCGCTGGTGGAAATCGGCTACATCGACCGATTCAAAGCCGATCCAAGCAAATTCTATAATCTGAACGATCTCGGCGGCAAAGACATCATCGGCAATTATCTGGATTGGAAAAAAGTACAAGCCTCAAACGCCGACGGAAGCTTCTTGTTCGGTATTCCGACAGACGTAGGCCCGATGGCCATGATGTACCGCACGGATATTTTCCAACAAGCCGGTCTTTCCACAAACCGCGACGAAGTTTCCGGCATGATTAATTCCTGGGACAAATTCGTTGAAGTGGGAAAAACCATCAAGGCCAAAACCGGCAAACCGATGCTCGATGCAGCTGGTTCCGCTTATGACGTGATGAAAGGTCAATTGATGGAGCAGTATTTTGACAAGGACGGCAAGTTGATTGCCGATACCAACCCCGGCATTCGCAAAGCCTATGATCGTGCAATCGCATTGGCTCAAGCGGGTCTTACCGCAAAAATCGGCCAGTGGTCTCCAGAATGGAGCGCAGGCATGAACAACGGCGATTTCGCCATCGAATTGGCACCTGCATGGATGATGAACTACATGAAAACCAATGCCCCGGATTCAAAAGGCAAATGGGATGTAGCGACAATGCCTGAAGGTTCGGGCAACTGGGGCGGCTCCTTCATGACCCTGCCGAAGGAAGGCAAGCATCCGAAGGAAGCGTTTGAATTGATTAAATGGCTGCTGGATGCTCAACAACAGCTGGATCTGTTCAAGAAATTGGGCAACTTCCCGTCCACGCCTAGCGTGTATGACGACCCAGCCGTTCAAGATTTCACAGACCCATTCTACAGCAACGCGCCGGTAGGCAAAATTTTCGCTGACGCAGCCAAAAAGGTAGCGCCTGTATATTACGGACCGGATTATATCACAGTAGACACGCCGATCAAAAATGCCATCACCAACGTGGAGCGCAATAACGCCAATCCGGATGATGAGTGGAAAAAGGCAATGGAAGAAATTAAACGCTCGCTCAAAAAATAATAAGATCTTCAAACATTTCGTGTGCGCGACCGACGCCTTCGCTGCGTCGGTCTTGGCGTCACGAATTGTTTCTTGGTATATGCAAGCTTTTGTTTGCTGCAACAAGTTTACAAAGGAGGTTCACAGATGGGGAATCCCGAGAGCCAAGCTGCCGTTATCGACAGACCGCCGAACCGAAAAAGAAAATGGTGGACTTCTCAGAGCTTTAAGGATCATGTTTCCGGATATTTATATGTTTCCCCTTTTTTCATAGCTTTTCTCATTTTTGGACTTTTTCCAATCGTATATACCTTTTATATTTCAATGTTCTCATGGAAAGCGATAGGAGCGCATGAGTTTGTCGGCCTTAGAAACTACGTAAGCTTGCTCACCGATGACCCCAAATTTTGGCGTTCCGTTATGAATACATTCACGATCTGGGTGATGTCGACTGTACCGCAGCTGTTCTTGGCTTTGGTTCTGGCAACGATATTGAACCGCCGCCTTAAATTGAAAGGATTATTTCGTTTGGGCGTATTTATTCCCAATATCACTTCGCTGGCCGCGGTAGCCATTATTTTCTCCGGTATCTTCTCCAGACAATACGGGATTATCAACTGGATACTTTCCTGGTTTGGAGTAGACAAAATCGATTGGGTCGGCGGTTATTGGACGGCGCAAATCGGTGTTGCCGTCATGGTGCTCTGGCGCTGGACGGGATACAACGCGATCATTTATTTGGCCGCTCTGCAAACCGTGCCGAACGACTTGTACGAAGCTGCCACGATAGACGGAGCGAACAAAACCCAGCAATTTTTCAATATTACGATTCCGATGATCCGTCCGGTGATCATATTCACCATCCTGGTTTCGACAATCGGCGGCATGCAGGTGTTCGTCGAACCGCTGCTGTTCACAAACTCGTATGACGGCGGCGCAGCCAACCAGGTCATGACGATGATGCTGTATATGTATTCCAACGGATTCCGGGATTATAACTTCGGCTATGCCGCAGCCGTATCTTGGATGACATTCCTGATTATCGTGCTTTTCTCGATGGTCAATTTCCTGATCTCCAGAAAAATCAGTTCAGCCAACTAGGAGGGGTGAAGATGGCAGGTAAAGCGATAAAACAAGGGCTTTTGTATATTTTCATGATATTCGTCGTTCTGTTCTCCCTCTTTCCTTTTTACTGGATGTTCGTTTTGGGGACGCGCACTACGGCGGATACAAGCCGGTTTCCTCCGGTCATCACGCCGGGCAGCCAGCTGTTTGACAATTTGCAGCGCATGTTCGACCAGATCAACTTTTGGCGGGCAATGGGCAATACGGTGTTTGTGGCCAGCGTCATTACGCTTTCGGTACTATTTTTCAGTTCTCTCGCCGCATTTGCACTGGCAAGATTGAATTTCAAGGGGAGAAAATTCCTTTTTATCTTTATTGTCGGCACGATGATGATTCCGATTCAAGCCTTGGGGATTGTGCCTTTGTATATCATCATGACCAAATTTCATTGGATCGACAGCCTGAAGGCGGTGATCTTCCCGGGATTGGTCAGTGCCTTCGGCGTGTACTGGATGAAGCAGTATATGGAACAGTCGATCCACCCGGAGATTATCGAATCGGGCCGCATTGACGGCTGCGGTAATTTCCGAATTTATGCTTCCCTCGTGTTGCCGGTAATCGGACCCGGGTTGGCCACGCTCGGACTGCTGTCTTTTATGACGGTTTGGAACGACTTTGTATGGCCGCTGATCGTCTTGAAGAGCGACAATGTGATTACGCTGCAGATCGTGCTCAGGAAACTGCAGGCCGTCTATTACAGAGACAACGCGATGATTTTTGCAGGAACGTTCCTGGCTACACTGCCGCTGCTTTTGATTTTCCTGATGTTTAACCGTTACTTTGTTGCGGGGGCAACGGATGGCGCACTAAAAGGATAAGAAACGCAATATTCATGCAAGAGAGGCTGGAAAAGCATGCAAGCACCATGGTCGCTTGATTTTGCTTGCTTCCGGTCTTTTTCTTCAATTGTGGTCGATCCATATTGGTGAAAATTGTGAAAGAGGTGTTTCCGG
>CAZESH010000195.1:0-8295 GCA_964514665.1 uncultured Caryophanales bacterium | reverse complement strand
TCAGTTTACATGAGTTCTTGCTCTTTTTCTATCCACCGAGTTATTGGACGCTTACCTTTTAAGGACATTAAGCACTTTCTAGATGTTCTGAAGCAGGATGGTCATGTATTTATGACACCAACCATTTATCAAGGAATACCAGGTATTAGGGCGGCCTTCAGCAACTGGCGAACAAATGCTGAAGACGTGGAAGTTATCTGGAGTGCACTTTTGTCCTGTCCTGTTTAATAGCACTTGGTGCTCAAAAGGATCGTGCTTCTTATGTTTTGTGGTCAATCGATCTGCGTGAGTTAATTGGAAAAAACTCTCCAGAGGTCTGGGGAGCTGATACGATTTTTTGTAACAGAGAATTCGACAAAGTGGAACCCATTCCAAATAAAACGTTCTTGTTCTCTGATAGGGGCGCCTGCTCCTCCCGACAAGACATAGTCGATTCCTCTTCCAAGCAGAATCGGGTTGTTTTTCCGCATGAATTCCTCGTCATAGGCATGGATATGGCTTACAAGAACTTTTTTCACCTTGTTGCTGTGCCTTGATAACAAATCAAAGAATTTTTTGCTTGTTGCGGTATTTACCGGGAATCCATGAGTTGACCATCTGCCGACTGCCGGAGGCGTGTGCATTGCCAAAACTGTATTTTTTGGAATGTTCTTGTTCAACTGTGACTTCAGATAAGCAATCTCTCTTGGTGTGAAACCATATTCCGCATGGGTATTGGGGCCTCTGGGGTGTATGATATTATTTAGTGCGATAATCCTGAAGCAAAACCGGGGAACATTGACGATAAAATGAACACGACCGATTATTCTCCTGAAATTCTCCAAATTACTGACTCCGGTGGGAAGTTGATCGTGGTTTCCAACAAGAACAAATACAGGAATGTCGGGTGCTATTTTTTTTGTGACTTGAACGAAGTGCTTAAGATAGGGTCTTCTGCCTCTGTATACAGTATCACCGCCATGTATAATAAACAAAGGATTCTTGGCTACAGCTTGTTGAAGAACCGATTCATATGCCTCACCAAGAAAATGTTTCTCATCAGGTCCTCTGCTGTCACCCAAGAAAATAAATTTGAATTTCCCCTGGGTCGGCTTGATTTTCTTCATTCTTTCTGCAAGCAGTCTTTCTGATCTCTCATGCAATGTCTGTTTTATGATACTCACTGGTCTCACTCCGACATGAATAATAAATGGTCACTAGTCATTAAATTCTTGCGAATCGAAATTTGACATGGGCAAATGTGGAAGTTTAAGTCAAATCGCCCCCGCCTTGTTGTCAAGATAAGGGCCGGGATAAGGTCGGAATGGAATAAGCGGCAAGTCAGCGGAAGCGATATGCGTTTTCTTCAAAAGGATTTCCTGACGATGCGTTCAATGATAAACTGAGAACGTAAACCTAAATCGAAAGCAGAGATGGATGCTTTCACCACCAGTAGACAAGAAAAGCATGGTGAAAGGGGGATCGGATGCAAAAATGGGGGACTTTTGCAAGGTATTGATCGTCGATGACGAGATTTTGGTAAGACAAGGGATCAAGCATTATCTCAATTGGGAACGGGAAGGCTTTCAAATTGTGGGGGAAGCCTCAAATGGACAGGAAGCGCTTACATTGATCGAGCGCCTGAGTCCGCATATCGTATTAACCGACATCGTCATGCCGGTGATGGACGGCGATGAATTTTCGCGGATCTTGAAATCGGCCTATCCTGAAATTGAAGTGATCGTATTGAGCAGCTTCGGCGAGTTCGATTATGTGCGTTCCACCTTCCAAAGCGGAGTGGCAGACTATATTCTCAAGCCCAAGCTGGAAGGGGAGGACTTGTTGAAGATCTTGAAGCAAACCGCCAAGAAAATTCCTTTTCTAAACCTTCATACACAAGCAGAAGGGGAAGGCTTGTCGATGGATTATATCCTGGACAAGTTGATCAACGGATATGAAGTGGACCATGACGAAAATAAGATGTCCGCGGCCTTCCCTTACCCTTCATTTTATTTGTTCGGCGCGGATTTGAGACGTTCGATTTGCAAGGGAAAAGTGGAATTGGACCGAATGCGCGAATATGTCAATCTGGCGTTGGCTGAAGATATACAGAACATGGTCAGCCATCCGCTGCCTCTGGATGGAAACCTGCTGGTCTTTCTGCTGAATGCGGAAACGTCAGAAAAGGATGCCGTCGTGCGGACAGCGGAAAAAATCGCCGGTACGTATGCGCACGACGACCCCCATCTATGTTGGCTGCTGAGCCGGGAATTCGACCGGTTAGGCCGGCTGGGCGAAGTCTACAGGACGGACTTTCTCAAGCTGTTCGATTACCGCTTTTATTTTCCAGGCCGGCATCTGTTGGTTCACAGCGAGCTGCCCGAGCCTCCACTGCCGGGAGAACCGTTCAACCTCAATCAGTTTACTGAAGAATTGAAGCGTCGGCAGTTTGACGCGGCCTTCCGCCATTTGCTCGAGCATGCTGCCGGAATGGCGAAAAACTACACGGTCGACATATTCGAATTCAAAACTTTTTTGGGTCATGTCATTTTCAATATCATCATTTTATTGGGCAATCTGGATTTTGATATCCGGGATTTGGAAGAGTTCAAGTATTCCTGCTTTAAAGCCATCGATGATGCGGAGCATGCAGGTGAAGTGATGCGGCTGCTGGAAGATTTCATTGCGAAAGCGAAGACGTGCATCTGCGACGGATCTACGACGGCAGGAAACCCGAACATGAAAAGACTGCTGGCCTACATCGACGAACATTTTGCCGAACCGCTGACTCTCACGGAGCTGGCGAAGCATTTTCATTTCAATCCTTCCTACCTGTCGAGCGCTTTTTCCGCCTACAACAAGCTGGGATTCAGCGAGTATTTGAATACAGTGCGCGTGAAGAAAGCCAGCAGTCTGCTGCGTGCAGGCGAAGACTCCATTTCGGAAATTTGCGGGAAGGTCGGCTATTCCGATCAAAGTTATTTTTGCAAAGTGTTCAAGAAGTTCACCGGCTTTTCGCCCAGTCAATTCAGGAGAAAATATGCGAAATAGATACAACGGGTTGTTCGTCAAGCTTTTTATCGTCATGGTTGTCAGCATCGTGACCGTATCGGTATTGACGGTATGGGCGACCATCCGCATGTCCGAACAGCTGTTCATGAATACCTTCAGCATCATTAACACCAAAGTGATCAATCAGATCAGAACCAATTTTGAAACATTCAATTATCAGGTTGTCATCACAGCGAACGATGTGCTTCAGAGCGGCACGATCAAGGGCTACCTTACGGAAAACAGTGCGGATTCATTGACGATGATCAAGAGAATTTACAATATGGAGCAGCAAATGAAACAAATCCGCTCCAATGTGGGCGCCTATGAGGCCAGCATCTCCGTATTGGGCGTCAACGGCATGGATTACGCCTTCGACCGGACCTTTTGGCCGCCGGACAAAAATCGGCTAAAGAATCTCCCGATGACAAAAAGGGCTTTGGCCGAGCCGAAACGGCTGATGTATCAATATGATCGGGAAGACGGGGACGAGCCGCTGATCATCGCCTCCAAGGCTTTGATGGACCGGACGAACGGTTTCGTATACGGCACCTTGTATATTGCCGTCAGGGAAAACAAATTCAGACAGTTTTACACAAACTTCACCAGCGAGGGCAACGACGTGGTTTTGCTGAATCAAGAAGGCTTGATCGTTTCCAGCAACCGGTCGGAGTTGATCGGTCGAAAAGCAGGTGACTTGCTGGGATACGCGAAAAAAATCCGCATGACCGGAAAGCCTTACACCAATGCCCACGCAATGGGGAGAAACAGTATCCTTTTGGCCGACTATTTGCCTTCCTATGATTTCTATCTGGTCAACATTATCGACAAAAACACCGCCATGGGCCAAATGGTCAATGTGCCGACCGTGACCATGATCGTCGCCGCAATCGTGTTGGCCGCACTGGTTCTGGTGTTCCTGATCACCAGAAGAATGACACTTTCTTTGACGCTGCTTGCGAGACACATGTCCAATGTGACAAAACGGGACTTCGGCAATCATATCAAAGTCGGCGGCAGCCAGGAAATCAGGGAATTGGGAGAGGCGTTCAACTATATGCTGGACGAGCTCCACGATTATGTAAACAAGCTGATGCAGACCCAGAGGAAACAGCGCAACGCGGAATTGGCCGCCTTGCAAAGGCAGATCAATCCGCATTTTCTGTACAACACCCTGGCCTCGGTGAAAATGCTGGTGCAGCAAGGCGACGCGCAGAAGGCTTCCGAAACCGTCAACGCATTGATCACATTGCTGCAGAACACCATCAGCAACGTCAGCGAAACGATCACGGTGGAGCAGGAAATAGACAATTTGAAAAATTACGTGTTCATCAATCATGTGCGCTACGGCAGACGAATCAAGGTCAATTTTTTCATTGCCCCGGACTGCAAGGAAGTCCGCTTGCCCAAGCTGATTCTTCAGCCGTTCATCGAAAATGCGTTCTTTCATGGCTTCAACCGGAAGAACGAGGGATATATCCATGTACTTGCCGCCAGGGAAGGGGACGCTTTGATCTGCGAGGTGATCGACAACGGCGACGGCATGGAGGGTCTCACCACGGAACAAAGACTGCCCAATCCGAAGAGCAGACGGCAGCTGTTTACAGGCATCGGCATTCAAAATGTGCATGATCGCATCACCCTTCTGTACGGGGAGGAGTACGGCGTCTCGATCGTCAGCAAGCCGGAGGAGGGAACGAGAGTCAAAGTCAGGCTCCCGCTGCTTCAATCCTGAAACAATTGCCAAAATCCAAAAAATGTGCAAACGCCATCGTTGAAAGCGGTAACAGGTCACAACAATAGCACAAATACGGCTGAAGAAAATTCTAACCCTGCACGCATCGCCGATGATAAAATTTGAGTGTCAGGTGAAGCGTTTTCATCAGACATATCATATTTAGGGGGTTGGAAGCAGTGAAGAAAATCATGGTCATTCTGACGGCAAGTCTGCTCCTTCTGTTGAGCGCTTGCTCATCGGGATCGAACAAGACCGATTCGGGCAATGCGGACGCAACGGCAACGCAAAGTCCGGCCAAAGAAACATCGGCGGCAGCCAAGCAGCAGGAAGTCACCATCTGGGCATGGGATCCGAAATTCAACATCGCTTCATTGAAAATCGCGGAGGATTTATACAAAAAACAAGAACAAAACCCTGTCGCGAAGCTGAATATCGTCGAGTATGCGCAAGACGACATCATCAAGAAGCTGAATGTGGGCCTCAGCTCCGGCACTTCGGAAGGGCTTCCGAATATCGTGCTGATCGAGGATTACCGCGCACAAAGCTTCCTGCAAGCGTATCCGGACATGTTTTATGATCTGTCCAGCTACATCAAGCCGGGTGATTTTGCCGAGTACAAAATCGGACCCACCAGCCTTGACGGCAAGCAATACGGCGTTCCTTTCGATTCGGGTGTAACGGGACTCTACGTGCGCACCGATTACCTGCAGCAAGCGGGATACACCGTGGACGATATGAAAAACATCGATTGGAACAAGTACATCGAGATCGGCAAGAAAGTGAAGGAAAAAACGGGCAAAGACATGCTGACATTGGATCCCAACGATTTGGGCATCCTGCGCGTCATGATTCAAACGGCCGGTTCCTGGTACATGAAAGCGGACGGCAAGACACCGGATCTGGGCAACAATCAAGCCCTGAAGCAAGCCTTCACCATTTTCAAACAAATGATGGACGCCAATATCGTGAAGGTCAATTCCGATTGGAGCTCGTTTGTTGCGGCTTTCAACAGCGGCGATGTGGCGACGGTTCCGACAGGGAACTGGATCACGCCTTCGGTCAAAGCGGCAAAGGACCAATCCGGCAAATGGGCGGTGGTGCCGATTCCGAAGCTGCCTGACAATCCGGATTCGGTCAACTATTCCAACCTCGGCGGCAGCTCTTGGTATGTCTTGAACATTCCCGGCAAGGAAGCCGCTGCCGATTTCATGGCCAAGACGTTCGGTTCCAATGCGGATATGTACCAGAAGCTGCTGACCGATGTCGGCGCGCTCGGAACCTATAAGCCGGCAGCCAGCGGACCGGCCTATGATACGAAGGATCCTTTCTTTGGCGGACAAAACATCATTGCCGATTTTGCCGACTGGACCGCGAAAATTCCGAGAGTGAACTACGGCATGCATACGTACGCCATCGACGATATCCTGAAAGTCGAAATGCAGAATTATTTGAACGGGAAGGTTCTCGACAAAGCGCTCGCCGACGCGCAGGCGCAGGCAGAGGCTCAGATCAAGTAACATTTGAAACAATTGCGGATAGAACCCGGGACTTTCGCCTGCGTCGTCCTTGCAGAGGCTTGCAGCGCAGGCGAATGCCTGCCGGGTTTTTATATTCTGGAGGAAAGGAGAAGGAACCATTGTGACCATTGTAAATAACGGCAAATCGTCCATGAGCATCCAGGCCAGGACCAACCTTTACGGATGGCTGTTCGTTCTGCTGTCGGCACTTTTGATTCTGACTTTTTATTTTTATCCGATGTTTCAAGCACTTCTTTTGTCTTTTAAAACCGGCACCGGAACCCACTTGAAATATACCGGACTGGCCAACTATCACCGGTTGTTTGTGGATAAGACCTTTTTGAAGGCGGTCTCGAATACGTTCGTTTATTTGATCATTCAGGTTCCGCTGATGATTGTATTGGCTTTGTTCATTTCCGTGCTGCTGAATGACGGCAAGCTGAGATTCAGGGGGCTTTTCCGCACGGCGATTTTTCTGCCTTGTGTAACCTCGCTGGTCGCCTATGCGGTTGTATTCAAATATCTGTTTGCCGCCGACGGGGTGGTGAACATGGCACTCCTGAATCTTCATCTGATCGCCAAGCCGATTCAGTGGATCTCCAACCCGTTTTGGGCGAAAGTGACCATTATCATGGCCATCACTTGGCGTTGGACCGGATACAACATGATTTTCTACTTGTCCGCGCTGCAAAATATCGACGGGTCCATCTACGAGGCGGCGAGGATTGACGGCGCCTCGGCCTGGAGCCAATTCACCCGCATCACGATCCCGCTGCTCAAGCCGATCATCCTGTTTACGTCCATCACCTCGACGATCGGCACGCTGCAGTTGTTTGACGAAGTGGTGAACATCACCAAGGGAGGGCCGGGCAACGCCACGCTGACCATCTCCGAGTACATTTACAATCTGTCCTTTCAATATACGCCGGACTTCGGGTATGCGGCGACCGTATCGTATTCCATCGTGGCGATGATTGTGGTGCTGGCGGTTATCCAGTTTAAAGCGGCAGGTGATAAACATGGCTAATCTTAAACGGATCTTCACCTATCTATTTTTGCTCGGCGCTGCATTCGTGTCGGTATTTCCGTTTTTCTGGATGGTGGTCAGCTCCACCAACCGTTCGGTGGATGTGACCCGGGGCCGATTGCTGCCGGGCGGATATTTGCCGGAAAATCTCCGGCATATGCTGGCGAGCGCGAATTTTTCCACGGCATTCCTGAACTCGGCCGTGATCTCCATAGCCACGACGGTTTTGGCTTTGCTCATTGCTTCTTTAGGCGGTTACGGCTTCGAAATTTACAAGAGCCGGGCGAAGGAGGCGGTCTACGGATTTCTGCTGCTGTCGATGATGATTCCTTTTGCGGCACTGATGGTGCCCTTGTTTCGCTTGTTTGCCAAAATTTCGCGCGTGATGCCGGCCATCGGCGTCAATACGTTGGCGGCCGCGATTTTGCCGACGGTCGCGACGGCCTTCCTGATCTTCTTTTTCCGCCAAAGCACCAAAATGTTTCCCAAAGAATTGCTGGAAGCCGGAAGGATGGACGGTCTCAGTGAATTCGGACTCTTTTTCCGGATCTATATTCCGACGATGCGAACGACCTATGCGGCGGCGGCCATCATCACGTTCATGACCAGTTGGAACAACTACATGTGGCCGCTTATTGTGCTGCAAACCGAGCAAAGGCGAACCATCCCGCTGCTCATCTCCATTCTAAGTTCAAGCTACGCTCCGGACTATGGCGCCATCATGTCGGCCATTGTCATTGCCACGCTGCCTACAGCGCTATTGTTCTTTTTGATGCAAAAACAATTTGTAGCCGGCATGATCGGTTCGATAAAATGATATGCAAAAAGGAAGTGCCGGCTCTTGTCTCCATATTGCCGTTAACCGGTTGCCGGCCCATTCCGACCATAAATGAAATCCCTGTCTTTTGAAGGCAGGGATTTTTCCCGCCAAGGGGTATTTTGATCCTTTTTGCAAATTCGCATCGTCTTAAGCGGACTAATAG
>CAZESH010000194.1:0-8343 GCA_964514665.1 uncultured Caryophanales bacterium | reverse complement strand
ATTCTGCTACAATAACTACGGATTTAAGTCCTAATGAAATGAGCAACAACAAGGATCCTTGGTTCAAAATGTTCAGTAAGTTATTCATTGTAGCAAATGAATCCGGTGCCATCGCCGAGAAAATAGCGATCATCAGAAACATGCCCATAACCGTTCCATACTTCGCCACAAATCTAAGCGATTTTCTTTTAAATTCTAAATTTTTTGCGTCCTTCAAATCCAGCTTCTGATCTATCGAAAAGTTGCTCATATCATGCACCACCTTACTTTAGGGAATAAAAAACCTATGATACTTCCTTTGAACTGTTATGGGAATAGCAAAGCTTCAAGATTTCCTCTTTGTTAATGAGGCTTCCTTCCAGTTCACCCGTAACTGCACCCTCAGCCATAACAACCACGCGACTGCATAGTCCGGGAAGTTCTTCGATGTCAGAGGAGATGATTAAAAACGAAGTCCCCTGCTTTGACATTTCCTTAATGATGTTATATATTTCTGCTCTGGCTCCAACATCGACGCCTTGAGTCGGTTCATCCATAATAACGAGTTCCGGTTTTCTTTGAAGCCATTTTCCGATAACAACCTTTTGTTGGTTTCCACCGCTTAAACTTAAAATAGGAGCTTCATGAGTGTCGGTTTTAATAAGAAGCTTGTTGATCACATCATTCGAAATCTTCCCGACTTTCCTAAGACTCAAAAAAGGAATCCAGTTCATAAAACGGGTTAGTTTCAAATTCGGAAGATTGATGTTGAAGCTGACATTTTTATTTAAAACGAGCCCTTCATGTCTCCGATCCTCAGGGATCAGGGCAATACCCCGCTTAATTGCTTCTATGGCATTCTTGGGCGAAAAGCTCTGATTCTTCAATCTGATGCTTCCTGTCTTTATTTTGTTAACACCGAATATGAGATGTGCAACCTCGCTTCTCCCTGCTCCAACTAGCCCGGTAAGACCTAAAATTTCACCTTCCTGAAGATGGAAGCTGACATCCTTGACCTTATTACCGTCACTTAAATGCTCCAATTCCAAGATGCTGTTCTGGCTGACTTCTACATTTGACGGATTTGTCGTGCTAGCCACATGGAAACCTGCAATGGCGTCGATAATTTCTCTCTTGCTTATCTGACTCGTTAGCGACTGATGCACTTTTTTGCCGTCCCTCATTACTGTAATTTCATCGCATATTTCCAAGATTTCATCGAGTCTATGCGACACATAGATAACAGCAATATTGTGATTTTCCGTAATATCGCGAATGACTTCAAACAGCGTTTCTACCTCGGTTTCCGATAATGAAGCGGTAGGTTCATCCATTGCAATCATCTTAGCGTTTTGAAATAACGCCCTTCCAATGGAAACCAGCCATTTTTCAGCCACACTCAAATCCTTGACGGCTGTATAAAGAGATCTCTTCAGCTTGATCTTATCCGTAATTTCCTTAACGGATTGCTGCATGCTCTTCCAGTCAATCATTCCAAGCTTGGTTGCTTTAGGCAAACCTAATGTAATATTTTCAATAATATTAAAGTTTTCAATTAAACTAAGTTCTTGATGTATAAAACTTAAACCCAGCGAGGTTGATTTGCGAGGATCGGTTATTTTAACCTCTTCTCCATTCAAATAAACCGAACCATTATCGGGTGTTTGGGCACCGGCCAAGATTTTAATGATGGTGGACTTACCGGCGCCATTGGCGCCGATAAGTCCGTGTACTTTACCGCTGTGCACGTCGAGACTGACATTGTCGAGAGCCTTGACAGCGGCAAATGATTTTGTCAATCCTTTTATTTCCAGCAAAGGCTTGGATTCATTCATTGAAATCATCCTTTGTTAAGTTCTTGTTAAATCTTTGGTTATTTACTAACATTGGCTACAGCATCTGGATGATCCTTAATGAACTGCTCGACATTGTCCTTGGTTATAACAACCGGCGGAATTTCAGCCGCAATCGGTTCCCAGGCATCTCCTTTTTCGATAGCTTCTTTCAACACTTGAACCATTTTAACACCTTCCGAGTAACTATCCTGCCAAGCCGTAGCAGTCATCCATCCATCTTGAATGGCCTTAATCGCATCTGCATTCCCGTTCTGTCCATAAACCAGAACATCTTTTCGATCCTGCTGCTTCATGGAAGATATTGCCCCAAGCGCCGGGTCATCCCAAGATCCCCAAACAGCGAGCTTGCCAGAATCTTTCGAATGGGAAGATAACCATGCATTTGCAAATTGCGCTCCGTCTTGGAAGTAACCGGGGATTCTAACCTCGTTCTTTGTCACATGAATCCCGGAATGATCTGCGACCGCTTTATCAAGAATCTCTTCTCTTTCACGAGCAACCTGACCAGTATGGTAGGTAAGTGCCAGAATCTCGCCTTCGCCCCCCATGTCCTTGATCATCTTATCAACAATTGGAATCGCGTGTAATCCGCCGCTGCCATTCGTTACAACAACGCCTTTCCCCATACCTCCGCCCCATGTGCCGACAGGAATTTTGGCTTCGTCAGCGGCCCGCAAACCGGATGCCAATGAAGTTACCGGAAAGACCATATCGATAATTGCGTCGGCTTTTCTAGTTACGAAGTTTTGAATGGCTGCATTTGCTTCGTCAGCGCTTCCATGCGCATCCGTTACACTAACCTTCCAATCCAGTTTCTTCGCTTCATCCTGCACACCTTTGATGAAACGGGCGTTATTGGCTTCTGAAGGAGAAATGGAAACAATGGCAAGATCAAATGTGTCGTTTTTTGCGCTTTTGGCACAGCCAAGAAGTGGAACTGCCAGCAAAACCATGATCATGAAAGACTTGAAAGCAAATTTAGCAATTTTCGACATACAAAACACCCCTTAATGAATTTTTATAATTTCAAATATGAATTACCGAGGTTTGCGGGAAGGCTCGTCCGCTGCGAGAAAAATTTCCGCAACGTGCAGGCCATCCTCTGTTTTCCAAGCAGGGAACAGTTCCCAATTATCGCATTCATGTCCTACTATAATGTTTTTCATGTTACCTTCGACCAGTTGAATTACATCGTCTAGCGCTTTCATCATGTTGTAAGGGCTTCCAACGGCTAGGCCGAGAGGAACATAGCTGCCATCCCCACCAATGCCCGTCAAATTTTCCCGGACATAAGCTGCATCGCCTGCGGCAACCCAACGTTCTTTAACACCATTAATAGTATTGTCGATAACTACTACTTGATGCGCGAAGGAATGTCCATCGTAATTCGGATAGAGATGGATACCCGGCAGAATGTTCTCACATTCTCCATCAACTAATGTCATTCGACCTTCCTTTACTTTCTCCACAGCCGTAACAACATTAGACGGGTTAAGCGCCAAATTAATGAAGCTGTACTTTGGGTCCAGCGACATCGCCCATAACCATCCTTCCAGCTCCTTGCGTTGAAGATAGAAGTGAGCGTTGCAGAAGGCATTTAGATTGTCCATATGATCGTAGTGCGCATGCGTAATAAATACGGTATCAATGTCCTCTGGTGTCAAGCCTACTTTTGCCAATACCTTTTCGGGCGACTGCCAATCGAATACATGGTCACGTTCATGCAGCTTTTGCGTATACGGGTCCGATTGATTGGTCCCTACATCCACCAAAATGTTGTGTCCCTCTCCCTTTAACAAAAGATAGGAAAAAACCAGTTCGCGCGTTCCTTTGTTATGTTGACCTGCCAACACACTGCTAATGTGCTGGGTAGGAACATGTGCATACTCCAGAAGCCAGATTGAATATTGAGCCATTTTCATTTCTCCCTTCTTGTATTGGCTAATAAAATCTTCATATGGAGAAAGTTACACTAATCACTGGCATCCCCCATTTCATATTGTTCGATGACTTTCAAAAATTTCATAAATCAGTTTTTCCTCGGCCGAAATAGTTATGCGACCTTCTTAACGGTACAAGGGACCGAAGTTTGAACAAGCCCGGAAATCCGCACCTATGGTTTCTGAGGTGCCAAATGCCCCCCATACACTCGGGTGGAATATTAAGTTGTCCGAAACGTTGTGCATACTGACAGGGATACGAAGCATAGAAGCTAAAGTAATCAGGTCTGCGCCAATATGACCATAGCTTAAAGCGCAGTGATTAGAACCCCAATTACTCATTACGGAGTAAACATCCTTGAACGCTCCTTCTCCAGTCAAATTCGGTACAAACCATGTGGTCGGCCAAGTAGGATTGGTTCGTTTGTCCAATGCATTATGGACTGCATCTGATAATTCCACCGTGTAACCTTCCGCTAATTGAAGCACCGGCCCCTGTCCCTTAATAATGTTAATTCTGGCCATGGTCACAGGCATTCCATCTTTGGTTGTAAAATCGGTTGAAAATCCGCCACCTCTGAAAAAATCTACAGCAGGGCACCATCTCGTAGCCTCAAGACATTCCTTGACTTCATCTTCGGTAATTTCCCAAAATGGTTTCATTGCAGGTTTGCCATTCCTTGTTTGCTGACCGGTTCCGTCCAACGCTGCGGGACCAGAGTTAATTAAATGAATGACTCCGTTCTTTGCAGGCCCCGTTAATTCTTCTCCCGTTACCCTTTTTACGGCATCAGGACTCCAGTAAGTCCGAACATCTGCAAAAATTTGGGCAGCATCGGTTATCAAATGCCCGAGCAGCATCGGCACTCCATTAAGATTGTCATTTTCTGTTGCTATAATGAAAGGCTCGCGGATTCCGTTCCAATCGAACGAGCTGGATAGAATAGCTTCCATGAAATCACCGTTAGGCATGAAATCAGTCCAAGCACGTTGTCCCTGAAAACCGGCTGCGATCGCGTTCCTGCCAAGTGCTTCCTCTCCATAGCCCAATTCCTCCAACTTCGGATTCCCCACCATCAGGTCACGGGCAATGAGTGTCATTTTAACAACCGTTTCCCAGTCATTATCTTTCTGCTCACGAGTTCTTTGTAATTCGGAAGGATTGACATCTTCCCCCTCCGTACAGTGCTCTTTCACCCAACTCTTCGCTCTCTGGAACTCGTCCTGATCAAAAATCCCAAGCTCCATTCTTCGAATGAACTCCGACATATCGATGTATTCGTTTCTCATGCCAAGATATTCCTGGAAGAAATTCTCATCCACAACACAACCCGCAATCCCCATGGAAACAGATCCCATAGACAAGTAAGATTTTCCGCGGATGGTTGCGACAGCTAAACCCGTCTTAGCAAATCGCAGAAGTTTTTCTTGTACATCCACGGGAATCTGGGTATCGCCCATATCCTGAACATCCCGGCCGTAAATACTAAAAACCGGCAAACCTTTTTGGTTGTGAGCGGCTGTAGCTGCAGCCAAATAAACTGCTCCAGGCCTCTCAGTCCCGTTGAAACCCCAAATGGCTTGAGGAATATATGGGTTATTATCCATGGTTTCCATAGGATAGCACCAGGATGGAGTTACAGAGATCACGACTCCAACACCTTCACGGACAAATTTCTCAGCAGTTTGGGCTGCTTCTGCTGCGCCTCCGATGCACGTGTCGGCAATAACGCATTCGACAGGCAACCCGTTCACATGACGGATTTTTTCGTTTAACAGTTTTGCAACTGATTCTGCCATGTTCATCGTTACCTCTTCAAGCGATTCCCTGATTCCTCCACGACGTCCATCAACGATCGGACGAATACCGATCTTGGGAATGCTGCCCTGCAATCTGTTTCTCAATAGCGCGGAATTGCTCATGCGATTTGAACCTCCTGGTTTTTAAATTTGTTTGATTACAGTCGGAAAATAATATTTCTTTGGAGATTCTTGCTCAGCTCCTGCACGAATTCTTTTAATTAACGTTTCACCGACTTTTAGGCCCATCTCGTACGGAAATTGCTGTACATAAATGATTTCCGGTTTGTCCAGTAATAAGGCTTGCTCTACGTAACCATACGATGCAACTTGGATATCCTTGGGGATTCGAAGCTTCAGTCTTCTTAACTCCTGAAGAGCTCCAAAAGTCATGTTGTTGTTAAATGATAAAATCGCAGTAGGTCTCGGGTTCATTTTCATAAAATAATTTACCGCACGGCCTCCTCCATCCACTGAAAAACCGCCATCATAAATCAATGAATGATCTTCTGACAGACCTGCTTCCCGAATCGCTTTAAGATAACCGGCAGAACGATCCCTTCCTGTGCTGACATTTAACAAACCATTAATAACCGCAATTCGGTGATGTCCTTTTTGAATTAAGGCATTTGTTAGTAAATAAGCGGCAGAAACGTTATCCTCAGCAATCAAATCAATCTCATTCTCCGTCCCTTCTACTTCCCGATCCATTAAAACCAATGGGAGACCTTTCTCTAAAAGAGATTTTATAGACGATTCATTTTGTCCGGCTGTTGCAAGCAACAAACCGTCCACTCGTTTCGCCTGAAGTAGATGTAGAAGCTTCTTTTCTTTTAGTGGGTCTTCATCTGAACTGCTCAGAATAAGATCGTACTCTTGCAAGCGAACAATATCCTCCACACCTCGCAATATAGACATGAAAAATGGATTTGAAATATCGGGAATAATGATGCCGATTGTATAAGTTTTTTCTTGTTTAAGACTACGGGCAACCGCATTTGGACTATAATTCAATTTTTCTATGGCAGTGTAAACTTTTGATTTCATTTCTTCACTTACAAAGTCATTTCCCGTTAAAACCCTGGATACCGTTGCAGTAGACACTCCAGCTTCTGCAGCTACCTGTTTAATCGTCGCTTTACCCATAAAAACCCCTTATTTCGAAAATATTGAAACCGTTTACGTAATCGATTACATGAAAGAATAAAAAAATATGAAATATGTAATCGATTACATCATTAATATGCCTTACAAACTTCATTATGTCAAGAAAAAATAAAAAAAGATGTCTATTAAGTCGAATCCTGCTCTTCGAAGGCTCTTCGGCCTTCCGGAATTCTGCAACATACCAAGAAAAAACAGCCATCCAATGACGCTGTTTTTTCTTGATATACAGATATTTTCCGACTACATACTAATCTTTCAGCACTTTCTTCATCCGCTTGTATTCTTCGTCCGTGATTTCACCGCGGGCAAAACGTTCTGCCAGAATGAGATCGGCTGTTTGTTCATTTCCCCTCTTGGTGCCGTCGTTTTTAACCAATCTAATGATCAGATAAATAACCCCGACAATAATGAGCAGGTTGATCAGCATGCCGAAGATGCCCATTCCAAAACCATATCCCATCATCATGAGCTTTTCATCTCCTTTCTTGACTTCATTATAACGCCGAGTTGTGAAGAAATGATTTAGGAAACCGCACGATAAACTCCGAACCCTGATTCATTTCGCTTTTAACGGCAATTTTCCCTCCATGCGCTTCGACGATGGCCTTCACCACGGCCAACCCGATCCCGGCTCCGCCGGTTTTTCGATTGCGCGACTTCTCTCCGCGATAAAAGCGTTCAAAAATGAAAGGCAGTTCTTCGGATGGTATTCCTGCACCCGTATCTTTAATCGATACCTCGATTTCGGATTGCGTTTCTGAGACCGTGACTTCAATGCCGCCTTGATTCGTGTATTTATACGCATTGCTCAGCAAATTTTCAAAAACCTGAACCAGTCGCGAGTGGTCCCCGGGCATATAAACATTTTCGTTCTCCATTACCTTCAATGAAAGCTTCTTATGATTAAAAGATCCGGATACGGCTTGAACCGCCTCCTGCACGATCTGATTCAGACAAACTTTTTCTTTACGCAGTTGAATCATGGGATTCTCGGCCGCCGCCAGTTTCTCCAGATCGTTGATAAGCTGTACCAGCCGAGTCACCTGATCGTGGCAAACCTGCAATTTATCCGCTGTTGCCTCCCAAATTCCATCCTGAAACGCCTCGATATGACTTTGTATGGTTGCAAGCGGAGTGCGCAATTCATGAGCTGTATCCGCCGTCAGATTTTTGCGGAGCTTATCCTGCTTTTGCAGCGCTTCGGCCAGATGATTCAAGGCGGAGCCCACCTCTTCGATCTCTGTTTGATGGTTGGCTACAATCACGCGCCTGGATAAATCCCCCTCGCGCATTTTGATGGCGATTTGCTTGATGCGGATAAGCGGCCGGCTTATTCCGCTGGCAATAAAACCGCTGAATTTGTAAACGCCGAGCAACACGAGAACCATGGCGACCCACATCAATAAATTAAACATTTGCAGGAAATGCTGATCCTGGGCCTGATAAAAGCCGTCCAC
Organism: uncultured Caryophanales bacterium; assembly: GCA_964514665.1. GTDB lineage: Bacteria > Bacillota > Bacilli > Paenibacillales > KCTC-25726 > CAZESH01. The sequence goes on along the minus strand of CAZESH010000194.1, from coordinate 144 downwards.
CGATTGCGTTTCCAATGTTCCGATCTGTTGTCCGTCTTTCATGATCGCTTGCTGAATCGTTCTTGTTTTTGCCGATGCTTTCCCGATTGGATCCATGGCCCAGATCAGATGATGCTTGTCGTCATAAATTTTGACGATCAGCTG
>CAZESH010000193.1:0-8411 GCA_964514665.1 uncultured Caryophanales bacterium | reverse complement strand
GTATTATACAAGGATGCTGAATGCGGAGAAGCTGATCATCAACAGCAAATTGTCCTTGGAAAAGCAAGAGAAGGTTTGTGATCACCTGATGGCGCATTATGTACTTCACGAAGGCATGGAATTTTGCCTCGACGGAAAGATGTACCAAGCCTTGGAAAAGAACAAGAACACGAATTACATTATCCTGCACAGAAAATTGGCGCTCTCCTAAGCCAATACATACAAAAAAGCAACCGCCCCCAGGGGACGGTTGCTTTTTTGTTGCCTGCTGCTTACTTCTTCAGCAGTTCTTGTGGGATTTCTGGACGGTGAATGTAAAATCCACATGATGTAATTACGAGAGATTTTGCAACAACAGTTAAGAAACCATTTGTGAGCTTTAAGATTCTCTGTTTCATAATTAGATCCCTCCTTTTTTAAAATTTGAATTTAACAACAAACCATTCAACAGAATGAAGAGTAAGTAAAGATTGGACAAAAAACAAAGAAACAAGTAATGGAGATTGCAAAAGAAAGTTAGACATGACAATAAGTATGGCCATTACTTTTAAAATGGGATAGTACTTAGATTCAAGTTTGCTGAAACCTTTAATATTATGCGGTGCATTTTTAAGTAATATGAGGATTGAGATAATTGATAACAGGATGCCAGTAGGATAGAACTTGAATGGAACATGTATTGCGATTAGAACAAGAATGATTGAAGTTGCGTTACATAAGGTTGAAGATTTGAAATGAATACCGCCTGTAAATTGTCTGAAAAACGGGATAACGATGATTGAAATTAACCCTTCAAGAAGATGCCCGGAAAACAAACAAAATACAAGAACCGAGAATGCAACGATTATGTAATTTATTAAGCTTATTAAGACAAATTTCAGAACTTCAATTGATGATGCGCCCTCAACATTGCTGTTAATATATTTTGCAGTTTTTAAAGCGATACTTTCAACTCTCTCCATACAATCACCTGCCAAATCGATCTTTGATAGACTTTTTATTTTGTCTATAAGCAATAAATAATATAATTAGCAATACAACAGAAATTCCTGTCACCATATAAACTTGAAGTGTTAATATCTCCATATTTTCAATAGCAAATTGACTAATGATAACCCCAATGATTATTAAGCCGGCCCAAATAAAATTTGAACCCTTTAATGCTTGTTTTGTCTTGAAACGTTTAATGATAAATGAAAAACCCATATTAAATTTTCTTAGGAAATAAATAATTAAAATATTAAAAAAAAGTACACACGATGAAACAAGTGAATAGGCGATAATTGAGTCCTGGATCGTATTGAAGTTAATAATATTCAATTGTGTGAAAAACACCGCAACTAAACCATCCGTTAAAATAGTTCCAACTAGTGTCCCCATACTACAAACAATGAAAGTATAGAAAAAAGGATAACGTTTTAAGACCATTAACAATACGATAAATACTACAAGTACTATTATAGGATAAAGTGAAGATTGTGCGATAAACCGAACATAAAAATTAATTACTCCAAGAGTAATTCCCAATAATGTGATAATTCGATGATGTTCAAGTAATGGGATTCTAAAAAGAGCAAACGTTAAAGTAACCATTGAACTGAAAATAAGTACAGACAGAAGTGCCTTAATCAATAATTCACTGACCATGTTATGCCTCTCAATGTTCAAATTGGGTATATAAAGTAATATTGATGTAGTTTAAGTATATTAGTAAAGTGAACCAATATCAAGAAGTGCATTGATGGTTAACTTCTATCATTTTTGAAACAGCTACTATTTTCATATCAAAAAGAATATGAAAGATAATAGGCAAGAGCAGGCTTCCATTAGCTAGAAATAAATAACTGAAAATCAATCCATTTATTGTCGCGCTTAACATACCGCCTATTCCTTGGTGATAATGAATTATTCCAAATAGCATGCTCCCAATTATAACAGAGAAGATTATTGAAAAATCCCAAAAAGTATGAAGATAATTAAAGAAAAATGATCGATATAAAATTTCTTCACAAATTCCTACTGTGATTGCTACCAAAGTATACCAGATTCGCTCTGAATGTGATGAAGGATAAATATGTTTTTTTTCAGTATAGGCAATCTGTAAGTTATCACGAAATATTTTGTTTTTCATTAATAGAAAAGGAAGAAATACAATTAAAATTATGTAAATCACTGCATAAGGTAATGCAATCATGGAAACTTGGATACCTTTATATAAGAAAACATCATTTGAAATGAATAAAACTATTCCAGTAAGAGTCCACATTATACCCATATTGAGTTGATAAGCCAATATTCTGTTTTTAGATGATCTTTTGCGCTTAAGCTGTCGAATGACTATGAATGAGACAAGCGGTGCTATAAAAATAATGATAAAAGCCACAATATTCGAGATCATAAATACTTCACCTATCTAATAAATTTCGATATATTATTTGGAAATCCTTCTTTATGATCATTTTTTATCGAATTTCCTCTTTTTATATTACAAGAGACCGATAATACAAGTATAATATCTATAATGTACGTGTCGACTTATGGAAAAGCGAGGTTTTAATAATGGACATAAGTCAATTAATTAGAAGTTTTTTTTCTGCACCGGCAAAAAATGAGCAGAATGTGCTTGAGTTAAAAGCGGGTCAAATAGTAAAAGGTATTGTCTTGAAATTGCTCGGCGATCAGGAAGCGATCATCAATATCGCGGGCGTCCGGACAAAAGCCAAACTGGAGGTGCCGCTGCAGCCGGGCGAAATCACGAATTTGCAGGTTCAATCCGGTTCCGACAGCAATCAGCTGGTATTGAAGCCTGTAACGATGCCGTCTGTCGCGGTTACCCCTTCTTCAGCAGGTGAAATTTTAAACTCTCTGGGAATCCAGGAAACTAAAGATCTGAAATTGATGGTTTCCAAAATGACACAATTTCAACTCCCTCTTACGAAGGAAAATATCCTTCAATTTCAAAGAATTGCTGAAACCCGTCCGCCAACTGTTAGTTTAGAGCAATGGCTTGAATCGGTTATGACGGCTTCTATAAAAAATTTGCCCTTATCAACTGAATCTGCACTATCATTGCAACAAGTTTTATTCGGTCCGAAACTGCACCAATTAATAAAATCGTTGGAAATTGAACTGGCAGCTTTTGATAAGAACACAGCGTCACGGCTTGCAAACATAAAAACTGCTCCAATTCCAATCAAACCTGATATTGTAAACCGTGCAGATCATGTCGAATCAGCTTTGCCGATCTCTGAATCAAACTCCAGCATGTCGGATGAATTGCCGCTTCATCAACTTGTCACGCGTGTGCGGGAGACGATCAAACAGCTTCAGCAAATCGGCGAACTCAGCATGGACAAAGAAGTTACATCACCTTCTCATGATCCCGAACAGGAATATCGCCCCCAATTAATCCCGGATAAAATCAAAAGCTTGCCGCAAGAAGAAGCGCTGTCACTGAATCAGCCGAGGGCTGCTGATGCAGAAAATAAAAGCAGCAAAATCATGCCAATCAAATCGGATAATACAGTAGATAACCAAGACGATCATTCGCTTGAAACATCGCTTGCCGATTCTTCCAATCGCAAATCGACAGCCGCAAGCCAAGCTCCATCTTGGGTTGTTCAAGTGACTCGACTGCTGGGTTTGGAGCATGAGTCTCATTTGCTGAAACGTCTGCTAGCCGTTGAAATGGATCAAGGAGCAGATTTTCAGACCGGAACGACAAGCATGGATTCCCTGCAATCGATAACTTCCGGTCTTCAGCACGAAACGGAAAACTTGAAAAGTCGGCTCTTGCAGTTAATGAAGCATGACCTTCCGCTGCCGTTGAAGGAAATCTCGCAGCAGCTGATTCATCATATTACCGGACAGCAACTGATGCTTGCGGACGACCGGCAATCGCAGTTTAGCCACGTTACGCTTTTTCTGCCGATCACTAACGGGAACGGTGAACAAACCGCATCGGTGCATATCCAGTCGCGTAGGGGCCAGAAAGGTCAGCTTGATGCGCAAAATTGTCATCTGTTGTTTGATCTGCAATTGGCATCGTTGGGTGAAATGCTGATTGACGTCAATGTTTTGGATCGTATGGTGAATATTCAGGTGCATAATGATCATCCGTTGATCCATACACTAATCGATCAATCCAAAGCGGAAATTTATGACGCAGTTGAAAGCTTGGGTTACCGGTGTTTAAATGTTCAGTCAAAATCATTTGCGCAGATGCCCCTCCATCAAACCGAACACAAAGAGACGGGCGGCGCCGCAGCAGTTTCCCCATCGGCTTATCGTCCTTACAAAGGAGTGGACATCCGCATATGAATTCTGAACCGCGACAAAATCGCTTGAAGGCGGTTGCTTTGAAATATTCACCCGGAAAGCACGAAGCCCCTGTGATCTCGGCAAAAGGAAAAGGATTTGTGGCAAGAAGAATGATCGAAAAGGCCAAGGAACATAACGTGCCTATCCAAGAGGACTCGTCGTTGGTCGAGGTATTGTCCCAACTGGAGCTCGAGCAGCAAATTCCTCCCGAGCTTTATCAATTGGTTGCGGAAATATTGAGTTATGTTTATCGCACGGATCAAAGGGCAAAGCATGGAGGAGAAAGCTGATGCGCGGCAAAAAGCTTGGCGAAATTCGCAAGAACACTTGGCAAAAGGGCGAGCAACTGGCCGCATTGCATCTCCGAAAAGAAGGTTATGCGATCGTGGAAACCAATTGGAGATGCAAAAGCGGCGAACTGGACATCATCGCCGAATATCAGGGAACGATCATTTTCGTGGAAGTTCGTTCCCAAAGCTCTGCGCAAAAATACGGGGCTCCCGAGGAATCCGTTGATCACAGGAAACGTCTCAAGGTGCAGCAAATTTCGCAAATTTACCTGCAGCAAAAAGGAAAGGGAAGCAGCATGATCAGATTTGATGTTATAAGCATCGATTTAAGCTCCAAGGGAGAATTGCTGCATTTAAGGCATATACAGAACGCATTTTGAAGCTTTTGAACTTAGCCCGCATCGGTTTGCATCGGTTTCGTGTTCAGCGGGAGACGAATGGTAAAGGTCGTTCCTTCACTAGGAATGCTTTTTACTTCAATATCTCCTTTATAATGGTTGATTCGCTCTTTTACGATGGATAAACCGACTCCGCTGTGTCCCTGCTTTGTCGAAAACCCCTCGTCAAAAAGCTTTGACAGCTCGTCATGCTTGAAGATTCTTCCGGGGTTCTGCACGGAAATATGGAGGATTCCCCGCTCGTTCCAGCCTTTTACTTCCACCCAACGTTGCGATTCGGATAAATGCAGCGTCTCTTCAAAAGCATTGTCGATCAGATTTCCCAGGATTTTCACGATATCAATCGATTTCATCCCCAAAGGCCACTCCCCGATGGTATCGAAATGGCTGTAGAATTTAATTTGATTTTCCAAAGCTTGCGCGATTTTAGAACGGATAAGAGCAGCCAATGCCGGGTGACCGATATTGATGATTTCATTCATTTCCGCTATTTCTCCCGTTAATTCTCGAACATATTTTTGGGCATCGGTGAATTTTTCTCTTTCCAGCATCATTTTGATTACCTGAACATGATTCAAGAAATCGTGGCGCTGACCTTTGATTACCGTAAACATCCGATTGATGTCTTCAATATACAGTTCCTGCGTCATTTTCACCGCTTCATCTTTGGAATGGGTGATCAATTTCAGGGAAAGGAAAATAATGGTCAAGCTAGCAAAAACCGAAATGAGGAGAATTATGTTAAAAAATTGGGTGCTGGAACTTTGGATATCTGTCCATGTATAGGAATCCAATATAACAAACAGGATAACTTGAAACAGAGGAATCAATAATAAAAAGTATGCCGGATGCATCTTGTTTTGGTCCAAAAATTTCAGTATTTTTTTGCCTGGATGGATTTCTTTTTTTAACATGAACAGGAGTACCAATCCAAATGAAATGATGAGGGGCAGCTCGGTTACAGCAACTAAAAATGGAGATTCTATATATTTTCTCCAACTGGTAAATTGAGAAATGATAAGCATAGGAGTCACTTCGAAAATGAAAGTTAAGGCATAGCTAAATAACGATATTATAATTCTTTTTCTCCAATGAATTCGCTTAAACATAAAAAAGAAAGCCAAGAAAAACAAGCCTGCTGCGAAAATAATATGAAATGCTGCAGGTAACAAGTAATTGGAAGCTAAAGCCGGCAACCCAACGAAGGCGAACAAAAGAATATTTTTTTTGTAATGTTTGATTGATTCTCCCCAAAACGTAAGACCCAACGATAGAATAAGAAGTGTTTCAGGAATAGTATTGAGGAAATTTAAAAGTATTAGTTTAATTAATTCCAACTCTATGGCTCCTTCGTATGCGTATGTTAGATTTTGTCGAAAAGATATTACTATAGTACTCCGAATAGCGAAATAATAAAAGGCTGAAGAGCGAAATTTAATGCCGTTTTACAGGGAAATAATTTTATTTCGACACGATTTTCTTTGTGTTATAATAACAACAAATTACATTGAATCATATGGAAAGTAGCGGATGATATGAAAAAAATTGAAGCGATTATTCGACCCGAAAAGCTGCGGGAAGTGATTGAGGAACTGAGGCTAATCAACGTTACCGGTTTTACGGTAAGCCAAGTGCAAGGCAGAGGGCAGCAGAAAAATGCCACAGGCATTTATCGCGGCAAGTCCTATACGGTAAATTTGCATTACAAGATCAAGATGGAAATCGTCGTTTCCGATTTTAAAGTGGATGAAACCATTGAAGCCATTATTCGCAAGGCTCAGACGGGAGAAACGGGAGACGGCAAAATATTCGTTATTCCGGTAATGGAAATGTACAACATTCGCACCGGGCTCACGGATGAAACGATTGACGAATTAAGAAAATAGCACACATCAAAAGCTTCTTTTGAAGCTTTTTTTATTTTCCATGTCAGGAAACATGACACCAACTGTTGACCATCCTATCGTTTGCGTTTATAATGATTGATATGTCTACAACAGGAGGTTAAGTAAATGGCTGGACAGCAAATCGTAGCTTTAAACACGGTATGGGTGGTTTTGGCTGCGGCAATGGTGCTTTTTATGGAGGGCGGCTTCAGTTTGTTGGAGGCAGGCTTTGTAAGAACGAAAAATGCAGTGAACGTAACGATGAAAATCTTTGTCGATTTGACCATAGGATCACTTGTTTTCTTCCTGATCGGTTTCGGAGTCATGTTCGGCCCCGATCATGCCGGCTTGATCAGCTTTGATTTTTGGGGCGCTTCGCAGCATTTGCCGCTTCACATGGACTTGCCCCTGTCAGCCTATGTGCTGTTTCAGCTGGGTTTTGCGATTGCCGTCATTTCCATCATCTCAGGGGCGGTCGCGGAGCGGATGTCGTTCAAAGCTTATATGCTGGTGGCCGTTGCGATTGCTGCCATCATCTATCCGATTTCCGGGCACTGGATATGGAATGCCGACGGCTGGCTGGCTCATTTGGGAATGAAGGATTTTGCAGGCTCGGCTGCCATCCATGCTTTGGGCGGTTGGGCAGCTTTTGCCATCGCCATCGTATTGGGACCGCGCAAAGGCAGATTCAATTCCGACGGCAGCGTCAACGTCTTTGCCCCAAGCAATATTCCGCTTGCATCGGCCGGCGCTTTTATTCTTTGGTTCGGCTGGTTCGGATTTAATGCAGGCAGCACTTTGAATGCAATGGACGGGAATTTGTCGACTATCGCTTTGAATACGACCTTGGCAGCGGCATCCGGCGGCGCTGCGGCGATGCTGTACACGATGTTCCGCTATGGCAATGCGGACCCGAGCATGACGATTAACGGCGCTTTGGCCGGCTTGGTGGCGATTACTGCAGGCTGTGCTTTCGTGGGACCTTATTCGGCTATCATCATCGGACTCATTTCCGGACTTTTGGTTATATGGGGCACATTGTTTATTGACAAGCTGAAGGTCGACGATCCAGTCGGAGCGGTCGCCGTGCATGGAGTCAATGGCGTGTTCGGTACGATAGCGGTCGGGCTGTTCGATCTTAAGGAAGGGTTGTTTACTACAGGCAATGTGCATCTTCTGCTTGTGCAAACCATGGGCGTTGTTCTGGTATCCGTTTGGGGTTTTTCTGCGAGCTTTGGATTGGCCAAGGTGATTCAAAAAACAATTGGTTTAAGAGTATCTGCAGCAGCCGAGGAAGATGGGCTTGACATGGCTATGCATGGTATTCCCGCATATAATGACTTGGAACGTTTCAGCGATCAACCGAGTATTGAAATGAGCGGAAACATGCATCCATCGCTTGGTTTCGTAGAGGTAAACGAGAAAAAAAGGTCGAAAATTGTAGCGGAATAATTAAGCTCCGATGAAAAGTGATAAACCTCCAAAACCATCTTAAGGGTGGGATTGGAGGTTTTTTT
>CAZESH010000192.1:0-8424 GCA_964514665.1 uncultured Caryophanales bacterium | reverse complement strand
GGCTTGGCATTTCCTGCATCCGCCGGTTTTGCGGAATCACTTGCTGCAGGTTGTGCGGAATCTGTTGCCGCCGTCGTGCCGCTGCCGGAATTCGATCCGCCGCAGCCTGCCAGCACAAATGTCAGGGCTAGCATCAGGGACAAGAAAATTACTAACTTCTTACGCATTGCATCATCCCCCAATAATATAGTTGTTATATGCCAAATCCTCGCGGATTAAAGCCAATCTCAATTGTTGCTCGATTGCTGTTAAATTTATTTAGTTTAATAGCAATCGCTTACATTTTAATAAAAAATTATTTGTTTTATGTTTATATGAATCGTTTAATGTTTACATTGTAAATGGCCTACATTTTTTTGTCAATACTTATTTGAAATCGCTTACTTAACCGTTTTCATTTACAATATAATAAAATATTTTTTCTTTGGCAACAACTTTTTTTTCTCTATTCTATGATCCCTTCAACAGCGGCATTTTAAGTAAAGCGGCATAACAGAAAGCATTTCCAATCGAATCAATGCAGGATTGAAGGGTACAAAAATAAGAGGTTGACAGAAAAATGCTTTGTGTTATTTTATTATAATATAAAACACTTTATCTATTTATGAAACTACATGGTTTCATAATTTTTAACTGCTTTTATGTATACGCTTTCAAAATGTGATAAGAGGTGCATCCAATTATGCAAAGAAAATTGAAAACCATCCTGTCATTGCGCTCCGTCAATCTTCGCTCCAAGCTGTTTCTGTCCTTTTTCGCCAGCATCTTGATCTTCACTTTATTGGTAGGCATGCTCTCTTATTATTTTTCAAAAAAAGCTCTGCAAATGAACGTCGAAAAAAATTCCGAGTCGATTATCGTCCAACTGGGACAAAAATTGGATTTTTATTTCAACAGCTTTCTGACCATCACCACCCAGATGGTGCTCGACAAAGAATTGGAAAAGAATCTGCTGGCTTTGGAAAACGCCAAAGATCCGAATGGTTCCGAAGCACATCAAGCCAGTCTGCTGTTAAAGGATCGCATCAGCTCCTACGCGCTTTCCGACAATTCGATCAAGGCCATCAAAATGCTGGCTCCGGACGGCAGCGATTTAAAAATAACCGATCGCCGGTTTAACCAGAGCAATATTAAAGATACGGACTGGTTCAAGCAGATCGTCAATAACAAGATGGCCTGGATGACGATGCAGTCCAACGGCTACTCGCACATGGCGAAAAACACAAATCTCGAACCGGCATTTGCACTCGGCAGACAAATCATCGGCATCAGCTCCTCGCAAAATTTGGGCGCACTTGTTATGGAAATCAATGCCGAGAGCCTTGCCAAGCAGTTCGAATCGGCAAAAGACAGCGGCGAAGGCAGCTTCTATATTTTGGACGGCAACCGAAATGTCATATATGGAAACGGTTCGCAAAAAATGGGAGCACCCTATCATTTTGATATTTCCAAAAAAATCGCCGGCGCATCCAAAGGATCCATGTACGCGGATGATGGGAAGTATTTGATTGTCTTTTATAAGTCGCCGACGACAGGATGGACGGTTTTGAAGGAAATCCCGGTCGAAGCGATCGTCAAGGATTCCAAAAAAATACTCGACTTTACGCTTGTTATGGCCCTGCTCGCGATAGTAGCCGCAATCGCAATCGGCTTTTTCGTTTCGCGGATGATCAGTGCGCCGCTCAACAAATTACGCCATCTAATGGCACAAGGAGCAAAAGGAAACCTGATCGTGCGGTCGGATTTCTCCGAACGTACGGATGAGATCGGCCAACTGGCTCTGTCCTTTGATCAAATGATGGAAAATATGAACCGGCTCGTCCGGCATACGAATGAATCTGCCGTAAATGTCATGACCGCGGCGGAAAAGCTGCTTGAGGTTTCCACCTCTACAGCGCAATCGGCCAAGGAAATTTCGATCACGACACAGGAAATCTCCTCCGGATCGGCCACGTTGTCCGCCGAATCGGAAAAGGTCAATCTGTTCACGCAGCAATTCGGTGAAAGGCTCCGTGAATTTGCGAGCTCCAACGAAGTATTGAAGGACTCGGCAGCACACGTCAAACAATCCAGCGACAGAGGCTCTTCCTACCTCACTTCACTTGCCGAACAAACCACCGCTACCGAGTCAATCAATCTGTCGATGAGCGAAAAAATAACACAGTTCAATGAACGCACGCAATCGATTCAAAAAATTCTCGACGTGCTCGACCAAATCACCAAACAAACGAATATATTGGCGCTTAATTCCGCCATTGAAGCATCAAGGGCCGGGCAAGCGGGAAAAGGCTTCATGGTTGTATCGGACGAAATCCGCAAATTGGCCGAACAATCCAAACAGTCGATTCTCGTAGTAGCCTCGATTATCGGGGAACTGCAAAGCAGCGTCAAGGAAATCGTGCAAGAGCAAAATGAGGCGTCTTCACTTTTCCAGGAACAGGTTAAATCCGTCAAAAGCACCGATCAAATTTTCAATCAGGTGTATCATGACATGGAGGATTTCATGAATCAGCTTGATGCCGTCACTACTTCTCTGTTAGAGCTGCAAAAGGAACAGGATCTGCTGTCGGAAGCCATGGACAACGTCAGCGCCGTGTCCGAACAATCTACGGCATCGTCGGAATTCGTCGCTTCGCTCAGCCAAAATCAAACCAAAGCAAGCGACGAAACCGTCGAGCTGTCCAATCAATTGCAGGACCTGTCGCGCACGCTCTTGGCCGCTCTGAATCAATTCAGCTTCAGTCCCGAGAATGAAAGTGAATGATTAGACCGTTTAAGCGCATGCGTCATTCCAAAACAAACCATTGGAAAGGAGCCTGAACCATGATTCACATTAAAGATCTTCGTACAGGAGTAAATGTATTCAAGGCTCTCAGTTCCGATATCCGCATCGAAATACTTGACCTGCTTGCCGCTGAACAAAGCTACAATTTAAACGATTTGGCGAATAAACTGAATTTGTCCAACAGTGCGATCACGATGCACATCAAAAAACTCGAGGAAAGCGGATTGATTGAAGTCCATACCGACGTCGGAAAGCACGGACTGCAAAAAATATGTTATCTGAATGAGGAAAAACTGCTGGTGGAGCTTCGCGGCAGGGATATTCACAATGTATATGAAGTGGAAATAAAGGTCGGGCATTTCAGCAACTATCATGCCCAGCCAACCTGCGGGCTGGCCACGAAGCACAAGATTATCGGCGATTTTGACGATCCGCGATATTTTGCCGACCCGCAAAGGATCGATGCGGATATCATCTGGATGACGGAAGGCTTTTTGGAGTACCGGATTCCGAATTACTTGAAGGCTTCGCAAAAGTTCAACGAGCTGCAATTTTTGCTTGAACTGGGTTCGGAGGCTCCCGGGTTTTGCAACACATGGCTTTCCGACATTCACTTTTACCTGAATGATTTCGAGTTGGGCAGCTGGAACAGTCCGGGAGATTTCGGCGATGTGCGGGGCCGCTTCAATCCCGATTGGTGGCCGCCGCATCTGAATCAGTACGGCATGCTGAAATTGATCCGGATCAACGGCGAGGGAAGCTTTATCGACGGGTGCCGGATATCGGACCTGACTTTAACGGATATCGGTTTGAATTACAAAAGCAATATCGCATTCAAGGTGGCGGTTGATGAGAAATCCAAAATCAAAGGCGGACTGACGATTTTCGGAGAAAACTTCGGCAATTATAATCAGGGGATCCTTGCCCGTGCCTTGTACACCGATTTAACAGACTAGAAAACTAACATTCCCCATTGCCGACAGGAGCTTTTCCGACCGACGATGGGGAATGTTTCGGTTTATCATAAATTTATTCATATTTTTAAATAATTAAATCTCCCAAATATTAATTTACATCGAATTAAAATAAACCGGAACGAAATTCGTTTGGGGACAGGCCCACGTACTTTTTAAACGCTTTGCGGAAATATCCGTCGTCCTTATAGCCGACCTGTTCGGCAATCTCCTGGATTTTGATCGGAGAATTTCGCAGCAGCGCTTTCGCTTGCTCCATTCTCACCCGCAGCGTATATTCATAAATGCCGCATCCGTATTTTTGTTTGAACAAGCGCAGCAGATGCTCTTTACTGGCAAAAAACTTCTCGGCAAAAAGCGAAATCGAAATCTCCTCGAAATAATGCAGCTCAATATACGCCTTGATCTTCTCGATGTTGATCTTCTCCTGCGGCGCCGCATCTTGAAGCGTACGCTCGAATACTTCGGCAAAGAAACGTTTTACCTCCTCTGCATACTCATGCACTTCCAATCGCTTCTGAAACTGCTGCGAATCAAAATCAAGCAAATATTGCTTCTCTCCCCCCATCTCATATTCGAAATGCCTGAGCACCTGCTCGAGCAGCAGCTTTAACTCTGCAGTCGTCTGCTCGAGATGCGCGATACTGAAGCATTCCGCTTGCAGCACATCGGAAAAGAACCGTTCCAATACGCTTACAGCCGCAAAGAGGCTGCCCGTTTCCAGCGCATGCAGCAGCTGTTCCTTGCGTCCGAGAATCGACAGCCTTGCCTGCAGCTCTCCGGTATTTTCCGCATAAACGTATTGATTCGGCTGCAGCAAATTGATTTGGTCCATTTTTTGTTTGGCTTCATGATAGGATATATCGAGGTTTTTAAGCGCTCTGGGGTGCTCCGCCGGAGCGGCCAAACTATCCAGGCCGAAGATGGCCCGAAGCTGCAGCAAGGCTTTTTTCAGCCCGCTTAATACGGCATCCATCGGGGTGCCCTGCGGCAAAGCTTGAATGAGAATCATTTCCTGATCCCTTTTTCCGCTTTTAAAGCTGAAAGCTTTGCCGGGATCCTTGCAAAGCTCGTTTAAGGAATTAGCCAGCGCGACATAGAAGGCGTGCTTGTCTCCATGAAATCTTTGGTCACAGATGGCATCTCCGTTCTTCAGCTGCAGCACGGTAACCAAAAATTCTGTTTTTTCATCCACGCCGCCAATGATCGCATGCAGCTCGTTGATTTTATGAAAACGCCCGTAGCTGTCGATAATGGAGGAGAAGATTTTCTCGCGAATCATCGGCGCGGACAAATTTTCATAAATCGAGCGCGACAAGCGGTTTTGCTTTTCCATATCGAGCTGATGAACGGCCTGGTCCAGCAGTTGATTCAAGTCCGTACGCTTGACCGGCTTCAGTAAATAGTCCATGGCCCCCGCTTTGATTGCTTCGCGGGCATATTCAAAATCGTCATATCCGCTGACCACAATATATTTGATCATGCTGTCGGGAAATTGCTCGCAAGCCTGCTGCAGAAAACGGACCCCGCTGATCAGCGGCATTCTCATGTCGACAAACACCAGCTCGGGCCTGTATTCACGCAGCATGTCAAGGCCCTGCCTGCCGTTTTCAGCTTCGTACAGCACCTCTATCCGGTGCTTTTCCCATTGGCCGAGCGCTTTGATCGCTTTTCTGGCCGGTGCTTCGTCATCGATGATTAAAGCTCTATACATGATTCGGATCCTCTCCAAGCGGCAGCTGAATCCGCACTTCCGTGCCTTCGCCGGGACGGCTGGCAATCCATAGCTCTGTTTGGCTGCCGTACTTTAGTTTAAGCCGCGTATACAAATTTTTCAAACCGATGCTTTGCTGTCCGTCAGCTTCGTTTTCAATCATATAGCTGCGAACCTGCCGCAGACGTTCGGCATCCATTCCGGGTCCGTCATCGCGTACCGCGAGCACAACGGAGGAATCGGCGATTTCCCCGGAAATCACGATGCGAAAAGGCTCGGCAGTCTGCTCCAACCCGTGTTTGATCGCATTTTCAACGAGTATTTGCACAAGCATTTTAGGAACCAGAAACGCTTCCACATCCGCTCTAATCCGGAACTCGACATTCAACCGGTCGCCGAATCTTGCTTTTTGCAGCAGCAAATAGTTTTCCACGTGGCGGATTTCATCGTTGATTTTGACCTGTTCCGTTTCTTTGATGCAATATCTTAAAGTGGAAGCGAGCGCATCCACCATATCCGCCATGTTGTGCATATCGTGAGTGATCGCTTCCGTGGAAATCGCCTGCAGTGAATTATAAAGAAAATGGGGATTGATTTGCGCCTCGAGCGCCTTTAGTTGCGCATTCCGCTCATTGATCTTGATTTCATAGCGTTCTTTAATCAATTCGTTAATGCGCACCATCATTTGATTGAATTTCCGCGACAGCTGGGCAATTTCATCGCTTCCTTTGATTTCGGCGACCCAATTTAAATTTCCGTCGCGCAGCTGCGAGATGTCGCTGGAAAACTTTTTCAGCCTTCGCGTGATCATCCGCGAAACAAGCAGCACAATGATCAGAAACAAAACAAACAAACCGGCGCCAAGCAGCAAATCGAATTCCCTTGCCTGCGAAGCCCCTTGATACAAAATGTCCATCGGAATCAGCTTGACCAGCTTCCAGTTGCCATTGGTCGAGACGCTTTGAATGACGAGCAGCTTGTCCGTTCCGTTGTTCCAAATCAGATGTTTAGGTTCAGGCGATCCTCCGCCCAAAATGCCAAACAACGCTTTTGTTTGGATATTGTCCCACAGCCCGCCCTGCAAGTAAAAGGCTTCCTCTCCGCTATTGAAAATGCCGATGCTTTCATTGGGACGATCAATGATGCCGCCCATGATTTTATTCAATTCCAGCGTATTCAGCGTGATCGTGATCGCCGCGAGCGGCCTTTGGTCGGCAATGTTGATGATCAATCTATGATAACGCAGAAACGTCCGCTGCACTTTACCCGGTGCGGCGACGGCGGATTCAATGCTGCGGAACCGTTTGCTTTTGGCCGCGTCGATGTACCACTTCTCCTGTGGAATCTGCTCGTTTTGCTCCTGCACCATATTCACCAGCGAACGGGAAATCGTATAAACCTGATTGTTGATCGGGGTATAGATGGAAATTTCCTCAATGTCGTCACGGGAATAGAAAAGATTGCGGATTTGCTTTTGAATGTAAGTCTTGTTGATGAAATCCTCGGAATAAAGCGAGCTCATAAACTGCTCGTCCTTGCGGGGCGTAAGCGACAAATCGTCGATTTGATTCAAATAATTGTCCAGATTGAGGTTGACCAGTTTGAGCAGCTCTTTGCTGCTTGCAATGTAGCTATCCTCGATCATGTTAGTGGTCTGTTTATAATACAGGGATGTCGGAATCAGCACGATGAACAGCACAATCCAGGAGAATACGAAAATAAGCTGATTTTGCAATCTGCCGGTGATCAGGCGCTTGATTTTGCTAAAGGCTGGAGCACCCATCCCGGCACCTCCTCGTGTTGTCGTAATAGCTTCATTCTATAGTCGGCGGCATTAATGATCAACAAGCTTCTATTTCCAATATTTAATTATTTCACGGTTCACAGCCTTTCTCCAGGTAAATAATTGACCCCATCGACTGCAAAAAATTGATCACTTGCTCACAATGGTCTTCTTCCATATAAGACAACAAAATTAAAATATTTATAAACACAATCCGCATCGGAAAAGCCGATTTGCCGCAGCCAATCGATTTGCATATCCAAGCCGGACATTTTATCGAGTTTGGTTCTTTCATAGGCGGACTCAATTTCGGCTTTGGACAAACCGCTGGCTTCAACCTTCTTCTTCCAGTCGTTTTTGTATAGGGAATCAATAAACGGGGTGCCGCCAAGAACTTGATCGGCATTAATGAATAGGCCATTTTTCTTCAAATTTGAATACGTGTTTTTGTAGAGCCCGAATTTTTGCGCATCTTCAAGATGGTGAATCGAAAGGGCTGAAAGAATCAGGTCATATTTCCCGGGTGATAAAAAATGTGTATAGTCTGCCAGAACGTAGCTGACATTGGCAAACTCCTTCAATCTCGTTTTGGCGATCTCAAGCATTTTTTCCGAAATATCGATCAATGTGATTTTAGCATCGGGATATTTCAGCAACAGCAGTGAGGAAAGCAAGCCTGTTCCCGCGCCTAAATCCAATATTTCGGGGGAAGTTGCAGGGGCATCCGCAAGCGATACCGATACCTGATAAAAATCATCAAAGCACGGTATAAGCTTTCTTCTTTGCTGATCATACTCCTGTGCAGCTTCATTGAATTTGTTCCTTACATCATTGCTGCTATTCATCCCGTCCCGCCTCCAATGTTTTACTTTTATCATAGTGCAAAAAGCGCTTATTCGTAAAATATATAGAATCTATCAACGAAATAGATTTTACCTATATATAAGGTCAAAGGTAATATTCTAATGTTGATATTTGATATACGCGAACAGTTGTTGTGACTATGCACATATCTCAGGATACCGGATGAGGCTCGGCGGACAGAGGGGCCGTTATTTTCCGAAAAAGCCGTGCTGTTCATCTGCTTAAGGACCGAGAAGCCGTTATTGGCTGCCAATCTGTAATAATATATAAGTTTATGGACTGTACATGAGACAAAAACCAATCT
>CAZESH010000191.1:0-8471 GCA_964514665.1 uncultured Caryophanales bacterium | reverse complement strand
CGCGACGGTCGTAAAGATGCGGCGTGCAATGAAAAAGGCTACTTCGTCGGCCCCCCCCTGTTTGAAAATGTAACCCCCGATATGCAAATCTGGAAAGATGAAATTTTTGCACCGGTTTTGTCCATTGTGCGTGCGGACAGCTTGACGGAAGCGATTGAACTGACCAACAAGTCCAGATTTGCCAACGGCGCGTGCCTGTTTACGAAAGCCGGCAGTAATGTTCGCCAGTTCCGCGAAACGATTGATGCCGGCATGCTGGGCATCAACCTGGGGGTTCCGGCGCCCATGGCATTCTTCCCGTTCTCGGGTTGGAAAAACTCTTTCTATGGGGATCTGCACGCCAACGGCACGGACGGAGTGGAGTTCTACACCCGAAAGAAAATGGTTACGGCTCGTTGGTAATGATCTTGCAAATGCATCAGAAATCGGGAGGGGGAATCCGCCATGCCTTTAGTTTCGTCCAAAGACCTGTTGAACAAAGCGCTTGCGGGAAACTATGCGGTGGGTCATTTCAATGTTAATAATCTGGAATTTGCCCAAGCCATTTTACGGGCGGCCGAGGACGAACAAGCACCCGTGATCCTGGCGATCAGCGAAGGGTATATCCCCTATTTGGGCGGATTAAAAACAGCAGCAGCGATGATCCGCGCACTGGTGGAAGAGCTGCAGATCACAGTACCGGTAGTGATCCATCTGGATCACGGGTCATCGTTTGAAATGTGCGCAAAAGCCATTCATGCCGGCTTTACATCCGTGATGATCGATGCTTCTCATCATCCCTTGGCAGAGAATATGGCCATCACGAAGAAAGTTGTGGAATTGGCTCATGCGGTGGGCGTTTCGGTGGAGGCAGAACTGGGCCGAGTCGGTGGGAGAGAAGATGATTTGGTCATTGCTGAAGCAGATGCGATGTATGCCATACCATCGGAGTGTGAGCTGTTGGCAAGGGAAACGCGGATCGACAGCCTGGCGCCTGCATTGGGCTCTGTCCACGGGCCTTATAAAGGAAAGCCGAATCTGGGATTTGAGCGGATGGAGGAGATTCGGCAGTTAACCGGTCTGCCGCTTGTATTGCACGGTGGATCGGGAATTCCCGCAGTTGACATTCAGCGGGCGATTACGCTTGGCACGGCCAAAATTAATGTCAACACGGAGAATCAGCTGGCGTGTATGGCGGCGGTACGTGCGTTCCTGGAGAAAAATGCAATGGAATACGACCCGCGTAAATACTTGGGACCGGCAAAGGAAGCAATCAAAGAAAGCGTGAAGAGTAAAATGAGGGAATTTGGTTGTACGGGAAGAGCATGAGAGACGATGTTCTGTCTGCGCAAATTTGAAGAAGAAATCAGTAAAGGAGTGGGGGTATATTGATCAGACCGATTAAAGTCAAGGATATGAATGAAATTGAACAAATTAACCGCATTGTTTCCCGTTATGACTTCGATATTTGGATTCATGGGAAAAGCGGAATGGCGGATGCCAAATCGATCCTGGGGATGTATGTTCTCAAAATAAATGAGCCTTTAACATTGGTCATACCGGACAATGTCGACTATAAGGATTTATTTAAGAAACTCGAACCGTTTTTACAAATTGGCTAGCCTCTCCGCGGCATGACCAATTAACGGGCAAAGAATATGAAGAGGCGGAGCACGTGTGCCGGCAGGTTTCGCAGACGGCGGTTTCCAGCCTTACGGAGCTTGATGCAAACAGCTGGACGGTGTTCAACAGTTCATCTTGGGAACTGCCGGGAGTCGTTCTCATTCCGTTTGCGCAAACATCGGGCAACGGAGAGTGGCGGGATGAAGAAGGAAGGGTGCTGAGCGCCCAGCATACCGATGATGAATGGGTGGTTCAATTGGCAGCCGTTCCCGCATGCGGACAACAAACGATCGCTTTTTTTCCGGCGAAGCGTGATGAAAAAGACGCGGATCTGCCATTTGCCTATGCCGGCAATCGTCTGCAGACTCCCTACTACGACATGCAATGGAATGACGCCGGCCAGCTCGTTCGCCTGTATGACAAGGAATTTCAGCGGGAGGTATTGAAGGACAACTGTGCGGGCAACGTTCTTCAAGTCTTCGAAGACAAACCGAAAAGCCGGCATGAAGCGTGGGACATTGACATTTACTATCAGGAAAAAATGTCGATTATCAGCGACATCAGGTTGATTCACGTTCTGGAAATCGGGCCGGTTAGAGCGGTTATTCTATTCGAGTGGAAATACGGGAATTCTCTCATTTCCCAAAAAATGACGGTCTACGGCAAAAGCCGCAGAATCGATTTTGCCACGACGGTGGACTGGCGCGAGCAGCGGCAATTGCTGAAAGCGGCATTTCCCGTGAATATCCGCGCGACGGAAGCGACCTATGATATTCAATTCGGCAATGTAAAACGTCCGACACACTGGAACACCAGCTGGGACTGGGCGAGATTCGAGACGGTGGGCCACCAGTGGGCCGACCTGTCGGAACGCAATTACGGCGTCAGTCTGCTGAACGATTGCAAATACGGATATGACATTAAAGCAGATGTCATGCGCCTGACGCTGATCAAATCCGCAAAAGTGCCTGACGACCAGGCGGATCAGGGCGAACACTTTTTTATTTATTCATTGCTGCCGCATACGGGCGACTGGTATGCCGGAAAAACCGTACAGGAGGCCTGGAATCTGAATCAGCCTTTCAGTGCATGGCAAGGGAAAGGGCCATTTTCGGGCAAATCGCTGTTCCGCTTGTCCGGAGACCATGTTGCGATCGATGCCGTTAAGAAGGCGGAGGATCAGGACGGGATCATTTTGCGCGTTCATGAATTTGCGGGTATGCGGACGGGCATGCGGATAGAAAGCGATTTTCCCATTCAAGGCTGGCAGGAAGTGGACTTGCTTGAAAGGGGAGTCGGTGACAAGCAAGCGGGCAGTACCATCCGATGTGATCTCCAGCCCTATGAAATTAAAACCTTTCTGGTATTTTTGGCCGCCATGTGAATTTGTTTTGCAAATGGGATTTTCAACAAAGTCAGGTCGCAATTAACGCGGCAGAAAACAAGTTGAAGGGGTTGGCGAAGGTCGGACTTTAGCCGTGCGAGCAGCAAACCGTTTGATTCGTGCTCGATAAGCGGGCATTTGCCTACTATAACGTGGAGATTAAAGACAGGCACGTAATTTGATCGCCTCTTTCGGTACGATTATCGTATCGCGGGGGTATTTTTATTTGAAATAAAATAGATATAAATGTATAATGTCTATAATAAGACAAACAAAATGGGTGGGTGTTTATCTGTGGATCTATCTGAACGATTTTGGAATGCAACTTTGGAACAATTAAAACACGGCTATATTCAGGAAGAGGATCAAATCGTCTGTTTGCTTTGCGGCAAAAGCATGGAGAGAGGGATCGTTTATGCGGAAGCGGGTGTTTTCTACGAAGCGGAGAAATATATGCGCCTCCACATAGCGAACATCCACCAATCGGTTTTCGACTATTTGATCGGATTGGACAAAAAAGTGACCGGTCTAACCGACCATCAGAACAGTCTTCTGCGCCTGTTTTATCAGGGGAAAAACGATAAGGAAGTGCAAATGGAGATGAAGATCGGCAGCACTTCGACGATTCGCAATCACCGCTTTGCGCTCAAGGAAAAGGAACGCCAGTCAAAGGTGTTTTTGGCTATCATGGAGTGCTTGGCAGAGAAAGACAAGCATGCGCCTTCCTTTGTCGATCCGCATAAAACGGCGAAAATGGTGGACGAACGCTATAATGTCACGCTGGAGGAAAATGAGGCAATCTTAAATAAATATTTCGCTTCAGGCACGGAGGGTCCGTTGAAGGCTTTTCCCAGAAAAGAAAAACAAAAATTGGTCGTTCTGCGCGAAATCGCCAAGCGGTTCAACGGCGAAAAGATCTACAAGGAGAAAGAAGTCAACGCAATTTTGCAGCCTGTATTTGCTGATTTTGTGACTTTAAGAAGGTATCTGATCGAGTACGGATTTCTGGACAGAAAACCGGATGGCAGCCAATATTGGTTGAAAAATTGATGGATCACACAAAAGAAAAGGTGAGGAAAAAATGAATCGAAGAAAAGAACTGCAGGAATTTTATAAGGAAATCAAAACGCAGGCCGGCCTCTACCAAATTAAAAATGCCAAAAACCAGAAGCTCTTTATTGAAAGCACTCCGAATTTGAAATCGATCAATGGAAAAAAGATGGCATTGAATATGGGGAACCATATGAACAAATTGCTGCAAAGTGAATGGAAGGAATACGGAGAAGCTGCATTTGAAGTTGAAGTGCTCGAGGTCTTAAAGGAAAAAAAAGATGTCTATTTTAATGTGAAAGAAGAATTGAAAAAAATGGAGCAAAAATGGCTTGACAAACTTCAGCCTTACGGAGAGCATGGATATCATCAGGAGAAGATGCAATGAGTCGTTAGTTTTCGAACGGAAGGAGTGATCAAGGATCAATAAAGCAATTTTTCAAATTGTCGGATCATTGATCTATTCACCTTTTGTCTTCTTATCCATGTACGCAGATTATACGTATCGAAACTCGCTTTTATATTTGCTGACTGTTTTGATTCCCGTTTTGTATGTCAGGCAGTACAAATATTTAGTTTTAAGCATTATTTTTTCATGCATCGTCTCAAGTGTGCTGTTAAACCATTATGTGCCAGCGACGGAAACCTATTTTAAACCTTTCGATAGAAATAGAACCCTATTAGTAGTGCTTGAAGCCTTGTTTTTCGGGTTGATCCAGTTTGGCATCCTATATTTGATAAAACGCAAGGGAATGATAAAGTGATAAGCAAAGACAATGCCGAGCATTATATTTGGGGCGATCTATGTGAGGGCTGGCGGCTGATCGATGAAGCGGACAGGAACATCATCCATGAACGCATGCCGCCGCATACCAGTGAAGCGAGACACTTCCATCATCATGCAAAGCAATTTTTCTTTGTACTTTCCGGAACAATGACCATTGAAATAGCCGGAGTCGAACATAGGGTCATGCGGCATGAAGGGGTAGAAGTACCTCCCAAATTGCCGCATCAGGTTTTCGCAACCGAATACGAGAGAAGATAGAGAATTAATAAAATCATAGCGCTGTTATTTGCAGGATTGCACCCGATTGACGGCAGATGAATTATATGAGAAAACATAAGGAAGAGTTGAATTTCAGAAAGGGGGGGCTTTGATGGAACATCGTGCGCTGATCTTGCTTGGTTTGTTGATGGGACAGAGTCAGCATGGCTATCAAATTAATGAATTTATCGAAAGAAACTTAAGCTCGATCACGGACATGAAAAAGCCTACCGCCTATGCAGCTTTGGATAAACTTAGCCAAAAGGGATTTATTGACGTTCATCTGGAGCAGGAAGGAAACAGGCCGCCCAGGAAAGTATATTCCATAAATGAAAAAGGCAAACAATATTTTTACAAGCTGCT
Source organism: uncultured Caryophanales bacterium (assembly GCA_964514665.1). Classification (GTDB taxonomy): domain Bacteria; phylum Bacillota; class Bacilli; order Paenibacillales; family KCTC-25726; genus CAZESH01. Next base: position 3,027 of record CAZESH010000191.1, on the reverse strand, counting down.
TTTGAACAATCTGTCATCGGCAGAAAGTGTCAATTACCAGGGCGATATCGGGCTGATGTTCATGGACTTTCTCCCGCTTGCAAAAACGGTCCCCGCATTGCAGGAACGCTTGGCGAAAAACAAGAAATTCATCCAAATGATTAAAATGACCCCGGACCATGGAGCCGGAACCGGAGTCAATATTGCCGTTGAACATAAAATCACCATGCTCGGGGCCGAAATTTTGTTCCTGGAAGAAACCATTGCCAAACTAAATTCCAAAATGGTGTAAAGACCATTTCAGCTGAATACTGGTAAAGATAAGGGGCTTATGTTCAATGAGGGCTCCTTTTTGTGCGATTATTAGTCATAAATGATTAATGTTGAATTGACTATTATCAGCATAAATTATATAATCAGATCGGAAATAGTCATATGTGACCAATCAGATCAAACAAAAGAAGTGACTCGCCTTGCTTCTTGCTTTGAGAGAAATCAGGCACGGCAAATTGCGTTTTTTGATGATTGCCATTATTACCGTTCTTATCGCTTGGCTGGTGTTTATTTTGTCCGGTTTGGGCAACGGCCTCTCGACATTGAGCGCTGCGGCAGTCAAGAACATGAAAATCGACTATGTTAGTTCGAAAGCGGCTCCAGAGCGTCGATGAGCCGATCCTTGCTCAGTGAATCCGATGTTGCCGTACTCGAGAAGCAATCCGGCGTAGCCGCAGCCTCCCCGATGGGAAGCACAATGGCTACCGTACGTAGAAGCGGCGCTTCCGATGCAGGCGAAAAATTGGCGATACCCTCACCATAGAAGGTTCGTTGGAAAAATTGAAAATTGCGGGCTTCGTGCACAATGAAACGTACAATCACCTGCCGGCCATTTTCACTACGCTGGAGAAATGGCGGGCCATTCAATTTGTTGCTCCGGGTTCCGACTAGGGCATCAAAAATCCGGTGAATGCCATTATGCTTCAAGGGCAAAAGATCAATCCGCAAACGTTGAACCGGCTGCTGCCCGACACGGAAACGGTCACCAAAGCCGCAACGATTCAAGGCATGCCCGGGTACAAGGAAGAAAACGGAACGATTGTGATGATGCTTGCTTTCCTGCTCACAATCGCCGCGGACGAGCGCCAACGCACAGCCATAGCCCGCGCCTTTATGAACGATCCATCGATTATTTTGGCGGATGAACCGACAGCAGGCTTGGATACGAAAAGGGCCCATGAAGTCGTCAGTCTGATCGCCAAGGAGGTAAAATTGCGGAACAAAGCCGCGATCATGGTTACCCATCACGAACGGATCAACTTATCAAAGGAGGATTTTGAAAATGATCGTAGTGACAAACAAGATTAAAATGAAAAAAGGCTTCGCCGAAAAAATGGCGCCTATGTTCACACGGCCGGGGGCATTGCAGCAAATGAACGGTTTTGTCAAAGTCGAGGTTTTAATCACGCAAAACTTGCCCGAGCATGATGAATTGAACGTAAACATGTATTGGCAGCAAATGGATGACTTTATGCAATGGAAAAACAGCGACGCCTTTAAAGAGGCTCATAAAGGATCCAACGCTTCCGGCGAAGAGTCGCCGATCCTCGGCAGCGAAATTGTCATTTCCGAGGTCGCCTCGGTTTTGGAGGCTCTAAAGGCTTAATTTAATCAATAAGAATAAAGCAGGGCTGCTTGAATCGGGCGGCCTTTTTGCATTTTAATGTATGCTTGCCGCTGAACGGTTGTCCCTTTCGCGCTGAAGCTTGCCTGCATTTACTAAAGCATAGGTTCAGTTGAATCTGGCTTGCAAAGTGAAGTGTAGGAGGTTTTGCACATGGCAATAAACGCCGGCACATGCGTAGGCGTGTTGTATTACAGGCAAAAAAACGGGATTTGGACGGTCGGCATCCACAATGGCCGGACCCGGAACAAGGTAACCGCGACATCGAAGCTGCTGCTTTCTCATGTAAGCAATGCGGCGGAATTCTATCAATCCAATCCTAGCGTTTTGATTTTTTATAAGACGTATGCGGAGTACCTGGCAGCGCTGAAAAAGAAACCGAAAGAGGGTACGCCCTTTGGTGTGCGGATTACGACAAAGGTGACGGCTGCGCAATCGAATCATGCTTGCGTCGCTTTTTTGCAAAACGTTTACGAGAAGAACATGACGGGATCCGACATCACCACAAAAAAAGTTGCCCACAATGGGAAATTCATCGAATACAAATCGCCGCGCGGCAATGTTTATACAACGGTGGATGCGGCCATTAAAAGCATACAAGCCGATCCAGGCGGCTCCCTCTTGTATTGGCACTATAATTTGGTGCCCCGATCCGGCGGAAGGTATGAATTGGCCCTGCAAAAGGCGATTAACTCAAACATCGTCGCACTCAAATACTTAAAATAAGAAATGAATGGATAACAGCGGATGGTCAAACACGAAAAGCAGGTTCCAAAGTTCAATTCCGGAAAGCCTGGCGAAAAAACCTTCAACTCACTAATATCGTGAGATTGAAGGTTTTTTGCATCCATGGAAAATTTTGCGACAGTTAGACGCGGGGCTGCCAATGCAGCGCATCCAGGCGCAGCCCCAATTTTGCAAGCTGATCCTTGGTAAGGAAAAGCCGGGCTCCATAAACGGCATCATCGTTTACCGTGAGCGAATACCCGTCATGCGTCAAGGTAAAGGTATGGCTGCTGCCGGAACGGTCCGCCTGCCGCTCGACTTGCACCCCGAACGCGGCAACCAACGGCTCGACCGGGATGCGCGCGCGTCCGCCCAGGAGGTAGCAGAAGGGAAGTTCCACGACATGCCCGTTGATTGTGGCGGTCGCTGCCGGACGCAACGTTTCCTTTACCGGCGTTATCGGCATTTGCTCCGGCTGCAGGCCGGATGGCGGCGCGGTCACGGGCTTCAGCGGAACGGACGCAGCGTCGGCGCTGCGGATTTGCTGCAAAAATTGATCGGTTTGCTCGCCTGTAAGCGCCGTCTTGCGGCTCGTCTTTATATCGTACAGCCAATTTTTCCGAGTCGGTTCGTTGTATTCAATC
>CAZESH010000190.1:0-8506 GCA_964514665.1 uncultured Caryophanales bacterium | reverse complement strand
CACCCTTTATCTTCAAACTCACATCAATAATATCGTGCACAGAAACAAGGACTTTAGTCTGGTAGGATAGACCATCGGACTATGGAAAACATGTATTACAATCCAAAAAATAGCAAATTTATCTTGTCACCATGATGGGCCTCGTTTATAATAAATACCAGTTAGGAATAAATGACTAGATGACGAATCAGAAAATTAAATAATGCTTTTGAACCGAAACGGCAAAGTTATTGAAAAATAACGACGCAAAGCCAAAGGGTCTAAGGTTTAGCAGTAAGTTAAACTATGACAGCCTGGTTACCGAATTTCGAGCTTTTTTGAATGGGTTACCGGCTGTCCAACTTTTATTGGGCAGCTTTTTTTGTTTGGAAGGAGGGCATTACTTTTTCCGAAAAAGCGTGAAAGGGGATTATAGTAGTGGATGATCCGATAAATAAGGCGCGTTTATCCGAGATGCCATTGACGCGCAGCAAGGCGGTTGTGGAAACGATAGATGCCATTTGTACGGGGATGCTTTCATACATGGAAGGGGATATTGCTGAAATTGAATTTAAGGACGGGGACCGGATTCATTTGGGAGAAGTCGTCAAGGTTACGATTTTTCCGCCCGCAGGCATGCAGGTGTTTTATTCAGTTGCGGTCGTCAGGTCGAGGAATGCGATTATGGTGGTTGTTCCACCGGCCAAAGAGGAAAAATTCGGGGAGATAGGCGAGTCTTTGAATTTGGAGCTGAACTGCAAAGGCCGGTTGTATGCGAAATGTCCCGATGTCCCCCTGCCGCAGGTGTATACATGCAGACTGAAGCACATAAGCAGCAATCGAATTGTGTTCATGGTGGACAAAAAAATGGAAATCGCTTGCTCACGGGTAGCGGTGGAATTTTCCTCCGATATAAAGCTGAAATGCGAGGCCGAGATTGTCAGTCGGTCGGATGAAGGCAAAGAGATTTGTTATGTTGCCGTATACGAAGGGCTTGCCGAGGAAAATGCGTTTTCGCTGAAAGCTTATATGCTGAAGCGGCAGATCAGGAAATATTACGGAAAGAAGAAGTTTACAGCGGTATATCCCAGAATGAATCGGACATGGATGAAATCCATGGTCAACTGACCATTTTGGCATATGCTTTGTTGACAGCCGTCCGGTTGATGCAACCGGACGGCTGTTTTTTTAGCTTATAAGCTATAATTTTCGGGACTGTTATAACACAATTAGCAAACTGTAGCACTTGTTTTTGGAAATGATGTTAAATTCATCACAGATTGCAATCAACGCTTGTAATATATTGAATTGGCGGACTTTTATTATGAAATGAGAAGCCTTTCCGTGATAAAAAAGCGGGTCATAAGCATTTATTAAGATAATTGTTGCTATAATATTTTGATGCTGTTATTATTAGTTTAGAGAAGTATCGAAAATTTTCTGAGAAATAGTCATTCTTTATATTTTATTGATCACTATTTTTTGGCAATGACACATAATCAGTGAGGATGGAAAGGGGAAGTTGCGTATGTCTTCAGTATTGCCTAAAGTCAACGGTCTTGGATTTTTTGAGATCCGATTGGAATCCATTGGCGGTCTGGGAGCCAACCTTGCGGGGAAAATGCTTGCAGAAGCAGGTGTTGTAGGCGCAGGTTTGAACGGGGTCAGTTTTTCCTCGTATGGTTCGGAGAAAAAAGGTTCGCCGGTTAAAGCGCATATCCGGTTCTGCGATTTGGAAACCAAGATCCGGGATACTACACCGGTTGAAAGACCCCATGTAGTGGGGGTTTTTCATGAGAACCTGGCCAAAACCATAAATGTAATCAGCGGAATCTATGAGGATAGCGTGGTGCTGGTGAATTCCACCAAAACTCCCGAGCAGTTGAAGGAAAAGCTTCATCTGGCCGGAGGCACGATTGCCGTGATCGACGCCACGGGGATTGCCTTGGATGAAAACAACCGCGTGAATATGGCGATGCTCGGCGGATTGTTCCGGCTTACCGAATTTTTGGATCCGCAAATCATGCGAGATGTCATTCGCAATTCATTGATCAAAAAGTATCCAAATGCCGTTGAACCTGCGCTTCGCACGTTCGATCGCGGTTATCACGAGGTTAAATTCCAAAGCTTCAAGCTTCCTGAGGGCGCATCGATGCCTAATTTTGTGCGGCAAGACACGCCGGTTCTCGGCTATGCGACCCAACCGATAGGCGGCATGATCACCAACCCCGGCAACAGCATTTTAAAAGATCTTAGCATTTCCCGTTCCGGGATGATGCCGCAATTTGACAACGAAAAATGCATCCACTGCGCGGCCTGCGACAACGTCTGTCCGGATTTCTGCTTTGTCTGGGAAGAACAAAACGACAAGCGCGGCAGACCGCAAATGTTTCTTCAGGGCATTGACTATCAATACTGCAAGGGCTGTTTGAAATGCGTGGTGGCTTGCCCGACGGAAGCTCTGTCGGAAGCCCGCGAATATGACGACGGCTACGCTGAGGAACATCGTGTTCCGCATAGATTCGATTTTGCGGCAAACTGATTATGATTATGAAAGGTGGGTAAACCATGGCGATTGAAATTTCAAGAGAAAAGGGACAGGGAAAAGTAGAGCAGCGGATGGTGTATGAATCCGGTAATGAGATGGCTGCTTATGCGGCGCATCAGATTAATTATCATATCATGGGATATTTCCCGATTTCGCCTTCTACGGAAGTAGCTCAGTTTCTGGATTTGATGAAAGCCAACGGACAGCATGACATCAAACTGATTCCGGCTGACGGAGAGCATGGTTCGGCAGGTATATGCTATGGCGCGTCCACGGCAGGCGGTCGCGTATTCAACGCAACAAGCGCAAATGGATATTTATATATGCTTGAACAAATGCCGGTGCAATCGGGTACGCGTTTTCCGATGGTGCTCAATCTGGTTTGCCGCTCGGTCTCCGGTCCTTTGGACATTCACGGCGACCATTCGGATTTGTATTTTGCCTTGAATACGGGTTGGCCAATCCTGCTTGCCCGTGATCCGCAAGCGGTATATGACATGAATATTATGGCCATCAAGCTGGCGGAAGATACAGAAGTTCGCTTGCCTGTGATGGTGGCGTTTGACGGATACTTCACCTCGCACCAAAAACGCAGGGTGATGACGATTGCCACTCGCGAGGACGTGCATGCCTTTATCGGCGAAAAACCGCCGACCGGCTTCCCGAATACGCTCGATCGCAACAATCCGATAACCGTCGGACCTTACATGAATGAACCTGACTATATCAACAATTGCTATCAGCAGTCCGTTGCCATGTATAATGCGGAGAAAGTGTATGAACGGATTCGCAAGGAATATGCGGAGCTGACCGGTCGAGATTATCCGCTGCTCGATCTGTATCGCATGGAGGATGCGGAGGTCGCCGTATTCCTCTTGAATTCCGCGGCGGAAATCACCAAGGATGTAGTCGACAAGCTGCGTGAACAAGGGATCAAAGCGGGATCGATTTCTCCGAATATCATTCGCCCATTCCCGGCTAATGCAATTGTAGAAGCGCTCAAAAACGTCAAGGCGGTCACAGTCGGCGATCGCGCCGATTCTTACGGGGGACATGGCGGCAACATGGTGCAGGAAATCAAATCCGCCTTATATACGGCAGGCAATCATCAGACGCTGGTGATCAACCGCATTTACGGTTTGGGCGGCAAGGACTTCTACGCCGAGGATGCCGAGCATTTCTTCCAATTGGCGATCGACGCCGCTGAAAAAGGCAAAGTCGAGGTTCCTTTTGATTATTGGGGTCATACCCCTGGGGATCCGGCAAATGCTCCGAAACGCGTGTTGAATCCGATGAAATATGAGGATCTCAATACCGGCTTGATCAAAGTTGAGCCGAATGAGGAAACAGGAAAGCTGAATGTAAAAATTCCGCCGCTGCGTGCACTTACGAAAAAACCGAAGCGGATCGCTTCCGGTCACGGCGCTTGCCCCGGCTGCGGCATCTTCTCCGGCCTCGAGCTGTTCTTCAAAGGCATCGAAGGCGACATCGTAGCCTTGTTCCATACCGGCTGCGCCATGGTCGTTACAACCGGTTATCCGTATTCCGCGCATAAAGCGACTTACATTCACAACCTTTTCCAAAACGGGGCGGCAACGCTCTCCGGTGTCGTGGAAATGTTCTGGCAGCGTAAAGCGCGCGGAGAACTCGACCATCTCGGTTTGAAAGACGATTTCACCTTTGTCATGGTCACAGGAGACGGCGGCATGGACATCGGCATGGGGCCGGCAATCGGCGCCGCATTGCGGAATCATAAGATGATCATCATCGAGTATGATAATGAAGGATATATGAACACAGGTGCGCAGCTTTCTTACTCCACACCGATGGGTCATCGCACCTCGACCTCCAATGTCGGCAAGTATCAAGGCGGAAAGCTGTTCCATCACAAGGATACCGCGCAGATCATGGCGGCAACCCATATCCCTTATGTGTTTACCGGAGCTGAATCGCATCCGCAGGACTTGGTGAAAAAAGCCGCCAAAGCACAATGGTATGCGCAGCATGAAGGCTTGGTCTACGGCAAAATCCTGATCACTTGTCCGCTGAACTGGCTGTCCACGGAAAAGGAAGGAACCGAGATTATCGACCATGCGGTTGAATCCTGTTTCTTCCCGCTCTATGAAGTGGAGAACGGCATAACGACGATCACCTACAATCCGGAAGAGAAGAACAAGCGCGTTCCGTTATCCGATTGGCTGAAAACGATGGGCAAAACCCGCCATCTTACCAAGCCGGAATACGCCGAAGCCTACAAAGCATTCGAAGGTGAAGTTGATCGCCGCTGGAGCGCACTGAAAGCCAAGCACGAACATCCTTATCTGTAAATAATGGAACACAAGTCATAAAAAAAGCCCACCTGCTCCGGCAGGTGAGCTTTTTGACTTTAAAATAGTCGGAAGGTTTTGGGTGAAGTTTTGGTTTGGTTCGGTTGAGAACTTCCCTTTATGCAAATGCTTCGATGGTTCTTGGTCTGTCAGGTTCGCACTGGTCATGCCTCGCCGGAAAGCAATCGAACTAAGGAACAGAAATCCCTTTCTCTATATGAATCCGAATCAGCCAACCTACAGCCTACCTGCCGGGCTGAACATCCCTGCTTTGAATGACGAGCAGCAAGCCCGAGCCCACTTCAATCCGGGCTTGATCCTGCTCGATCACATTGCTGATTCCAAGTGAATGGCCTACTTCCAACAAAGCATCATCCAGAGGATATTGAAATCCTGTGAGCGTGACTCCGGTGACTTGTAAACTAAGGGGAAGCAGGGAAAGATAAGGGAATCGCCCTTTTTGTACGGTCAGCGGATGGGAAGAATCGATCAAGCGGATTTCGTTGCAGGCATCAAGAATTGCGCAGGAAAAATTTTTATCCAAAGCCCGTCTTAATAAATGCACATTCGCCAATGAATGATCAAAACGGCTCCCGAGCGCACCGACGATACGAATTTCATCTGCATCCGGGAAAAGTTCCATGGCCGTTTGCAAAGCCATTTCCGTATCGGTCAGATCCTTCCAAACCGGATCGCAGTCGATAAAACGCCGCGATTGCCGGCGAATCGTTTCTAATTGCTCCGCAGCAACGGAATCAAAATCGCCGATGGCAAGATCAGGTGTAAATCCATGCTCGATTAAAAACATCGCGCCGCGATCGGCCCCGATTAATTCATCCTGCGGGGTAATATTCTCAAGTGCCCAATCTCCTAGATTTCCACCGGAAAAAATGAATGCGCGTTTGGACATGTCTTTCACCTCATTTATGTGTTGCTTAGAAAATTATTTCCTGAATGTTGAAATGAAATCCATTAATTTGTTGGTTTGACCACCCTTAAGCAAACCGTCAGGACTGATACGTCAAGCGGAGTAGACTCGGCGTCTTCACCATCGGCATGTACGTCGAGCTTGAGCGCAGGACGGACGGAAATGCGCTGGCCGCGGTGAAAGCGGACGGCCGGATGACGAATGTGTTTTCCCGAATACACCAGCGGAAATACCCGCAGCAGCTCAAAGCGGTTAATGCTGTGGACGACGCATATTTCCGCCAATCCGTCGTTTGGTGAAGCGTCCGGACAGATTTTCATACCGCCGCCGATAAAGGGGATATTGTTGATGGAGATGAGCCACACATTCGCGTACTGATAGCTTTGGCCATCTATGAAGATTTCACTGTGTACGGGTTGATAGGTAAATAAGGCCCGAATGACGGTGATGACGTAAGAGAGAAAACCGAGGTTAAGCCGGTTCAACCATTTTTTGTAGGGGGCAGAATTGGTCATTTGCGCGACCGTGGCGTCGAAGCCTACTCCGATGGAGCTGGCTGCGATCCCCCTCTCCCCGAGCGAGAACAGATCCATGCTTTGCGGCGGCGGATTCGATAAGATAAACTCCAGCGCTTTCAACGGCTGCAAAGGCAAACCATGCCCTCTGGCAAAGTCGTTGCCGGAGCCTGCGGGAATATAGCCGAAAACGGCTTGTGATTTCGAGGCATAAAGGCCGTGTATCACTTCATTGGCTGTTCCGTCTCCGCCAACGGCGATGATACAGCGATACCCGCCTTCTGCGCACAGCTTCCCGGCATATTGCCTGGCGTCCCCGGCCTGCTGTGTAAAATGAACTACAAATGGCTCTCTGCCTGCTTGCAATGCGGACTCGACTTGCACCCATACCTTTCTCCCCTTTCCGTTTCCGGAAACAGGATTTACGACAAAAGCAAGCATACGCTTCTCCCCTTTTTCGACACAAAAAAATAGGACAAATTCAGTTTACCTGATTTTGTCGGGGGAAGATAGAAGGTATATTCACAGGCCGCTGGAACGGAGCGAGGCTCTATGCCCTTTTCCATAAGGTTAACGTAACCTTAAGCATGTAATACAAGGATTTGAAATAAGAAATTGAGGAATGCCCGGGTTTTCTGGCGTTCATCTCCACCGGAACCTCCTTGATTTTCAAATCGTGTTTTTTGACCAGGAGCAAAGAGTTGACTTCGGGATAATCGGTGGAATAATCATCGGCAAACAATTCAATTACCTTGCGGTTTACCGCGCGAAAGCCTGAGGTGACGTCCTTGATCGGCTGTTTGGCAATCAGGCTGACCATTTCGGACAAGATGTAAATGCCAATTCTGCGGCTTGACGCCTGCCGGTGGCCGGTTTTGGCGATGAACCTGGAACCGACAACCATATCGGCTTCACCGGTAACAAGGGGCTCCAAGACCTTGAAAAGCTCTTCGGGCCGATATTGACCGTCTGCGTCCATTTGCAGGACGATGTCGAATCCATGCTCATAAGCGTATGCATATCCGGTTTGCATGGCTTCGCCAACACCCGGATTTTCGGCCAAAGAGATGACTTGCGAACCCATTTTCCGGGCGTTTTCCTCTGCGTGATCACAGGAACCACCGTTAATGATCAATACTTCGATGTGGGGATAAGCTTTTTTCAGCCTGTAAATCAAGGTGCCGATGCTTTCCCCTTCATGCAAAGCCGGTATAATTGCGATTGTTCGCAGTTCTTTGAGCTTCTTGCGCGAACTCAAACCACTCACCCACGTTTCCATTTATAGCTTTTTACTGGAATTATATAACATTATAATCTTAACTTCTCGAATTCTACTATGTCAACATTATCCTGCGACATTTTTCTTCGTTTTTCCACATTCTAGTATTTATTCGTTACTTAATAACGTTTTATAAATTAGCTGAACACAAATTCACTACTTTTTATCATCAGCCGCTTCCATCATAATAAAAGAAAGCCCTGCAATCGGAAGAAGGAATTGCGGGGGTCCGAAAAATTTGAATAAAGGGTGGGGAGCCAATGGAAAACGGATTGGAGAAAAGAAGGCTGGGACGCACGGAACAAAACAGTACGGTGGTGATTTTTGGAGCCGCCAGTCTGGGCGAAGTATCACAAGATGTCGCTGATGAGTCGATCCGGTATGCGCTTGATGCCGGAATCAATCATTTCGATACGGCCAGGAGCTATGGCGACTCGGAGCTTCGCCTGGGGCCATGGATGAAAGAAATCCGCGAACGGATTTTCCTTTCGACGAAGACGGGGCAGCGCTCTGCAGACGATGCTCGCAGGGAAATCGAGGAGTCGCTTGCACGTCTGCAGGTGGATAACGTGGATTTATTGCAGCTGCATGCTGTTACAAGCTTTGAGGAGCTGGATTTGGTCACGGCCAAGGGCGGTGCCTTGGAAGCTGCGATCAAAGCCAAGGAGGAAGGGCTGATCAAGCGGATCGGCATCACCGGACACGGACATAATGCGCCAGCCGTGCATCGGGAAGGGCTGCTCAGATATCCATTTGAAACGGTTCTGACACCGCTGAATTTCGTGCTTTACAGCCGGCCGGACTATCGTGCCATTTTTGATCAGCTGGTGGAGGAAGTCAAACGTCAGGATGCTGGTTTGATGGTCATCAAGGCGATCGCCAAAGGCGAATGGAAGGAGAAAAAGCCAAATTATTCCACTTGGTATGAGC
>CAZESH010000189.1:0-8534 GCA_964514665.1 uncultured Caryophanales bacterium | reverse complement strand
GTATACCACAGTCGTCAAGCGCATGGATGAAACACTCGCCGCCCGCCGTCCGGTACTCAACTGCAGCTGCGGATCTTAGCCGCCGCCGTCAAGACCGAGAAGCGAAACCGGGGAGCAATAACGCGGAAAACCGGAATTAAATTTCATATCCTTATTTATTAACGGGATCAGCTCGATCGAGCTGATCCCGTTTTTTTACCGCGATAAACCAACCTCTAAACGCGGTCGCTCATCTTTGGGAAGCCCCGGTAGAGGTTTTCTCATAAAGCCAATGTGAAAATTTGACGAAATGTGAATGAGATGGATGGAAAGTTAACCATACTATAAAGGGAAATCCGACTACCGTCTCACACTCACTTTACGAAAGGATGTACACAATATGGCGGTTTCTATCGATGAACTTGTAAATCAGGGGGAGGTTCTAGCTAGAAATCAGACTATTGTGATGAAGCGTTATGCGGTAAATCGGCTGAGGCGCGAGCTGATGGCGGATTACCGCGCGATTGCGGAAATCTATGACCGCTTTAATAAAATGGATCGTTCCATGGACTTATATCCCGGTGCGGAATGGCTATTGGACAATTTTTACAAAATCGAACAGCAGGTCAAGATGACCGCCTATGAATTGGATAACTTGAATACAACGCGGCTCGGTATTTTGGAGACGGGGGAATGGTCGCAAATGCCGAGGATTTTTGCGCTCGCCCAGCATTTTATCGGACTTTCGGAAGGCTATTTCGATACCGAAAAACTGGGGGCATTCCTATGGGCCTATCAAAGCAAGCAAATCTTGAATATGACGGAGCTATGGCTGCTTGCCCTGATGATCAAGCTTGCTTTGGTGCGCAGGCTGCAAACGCTGGCCGGGAAGATCGGCGAAAATCAAAGCATCTGGAATCAAGCAGGTTCATTCAAGGGACAATCTTCACAATGGCTTCCGCGGCTTCGGCAGGAATGGAAGGATGGCGGCTCCCATGTGCACGTCTGGGTGGAGCGTTTGGCAAAAAAGCTGAGAAACGAAGAAACCGAAGCGCAAAATGTGTTTCTATATTTTGAGCAATTGCTGTCGGAACATAATCTGACGATGGAAAGCGCGCTTGAGCTTGCGCATAAGGAACAAGCCCATCTGCAGCATATGATGGGAAACTGCATTAACAGCTTGATACAGATTGCCGCGGATGATTGGAATCGCGTTACAGAATCGCTTTCGGCTGTAGAGCGCACCCTGCAGCAGGATCCTTGCGGAATCTATGAAAAAATGGATTTCGAGTCTCGCGATTATTATCGCCGCCAGGTGGAGCGTCTGGCCTTGAAAAGCGGCATTGATGAAATACGGGTGGCAGAGGCCGCCTTGGAATTGGCGCAGCAGACCGAGCAGCGTGGGACGCTTAAATCCAGGCATGTCGGCTATTACCTGATCGGAAGGGGAAGAGAGCGGCTGGTCGACCGGCTGGGCATCGGCAAAAGACATCGCCGGCATCACGACTATTCGCATATCGGTTATTTGCTTTCGATCGCATTTTTCACTTTGATGGCGGATGCCGTTTTTTTTTCCTATGCTTATTTAGCCTCGGCAAGCATCGGCGTATCGCTGCTGATCGCATTGCTGCTGCTTGTTCCGGTGAGCGAATTTGTGATCCGCATTCTGCACTGGGTTTTTATTCGTCGTACGCCGCCGCATTTTTTGCCGAAAATGAATTACGACGGAGGCATTCCCCAAACAGCCGCTTCCCTCGTAGTCGTTCCCGTCGTGCTGAAGAACAAGGAGCATGCCGATCGCGCGGTTGCCAATTTGGAAACCCATTACTTGGCCAATCGAGAACAGCATCTTTATTTCGCCCTGCTCGGGGAATTTGCCGATGCGCTGCAAAAACAAAAGCCCGATGATCCGCAGGTCGTGGCGTATGCCGCCGAGAAAATCGCCGGCTTGAACGAAAAATACGGGCAAAGCGGGGGGCCTTTTTACTATTTGCAAAGGGAGCGGCGCTATAATCCGCAGGAAGGCGTGTGGATGGATTGGGAAAGAAAAAGGGGCGCTTTGGTTGAGCTTAACCGCCTGCTGACAGGCGAACGGGAAACGAGTCATCTCCATGTGTCGGAAGGTTTTGAAGCGCTTAGCGGAGCAATCAAGTATGTGATCACGCTCGATGCGGATACATTGCTGCCGATGGATACGGCCAGGCGTTTGATCGCGACCATCACGCATCCGTTGAACCAAGCGGTGGTCGATGAGCAAAAGCACAGAGTGACCGAAGGCTACGGATTGATTCAGCCGGGAATATGCACTTACGTAACAGCCGAGGAGCGCACGCTCTATGCTGATATTTGCGCCGGTCAGATGGGCATCGATTCATATACGTCAACCAATTCCGATTTGTATCAGGACCGCTTTAGCGAAGGGATTTTCATGGGAAAGGGCATCTATGATGTGGAAGTATGCCGCAAGCTGCTTGATCCGCTTATCCCGGATAATAAGGTGCTCAGCCACGATCTGCTGGAAGGCTGTTTTGTACGTTCGGCGCTGGCCACCGATATCGCGGTTTTGGAGGATTTTCCCAATAAATATTTATCCTACATGCAGCGCATGCATCGTTGGGTGCGCGGCGATTGGCAGCTTTTCGAATGGCTTGGTCCGTTGGTAAAAACGGCAAGCATCGGGAAGATCCGCAATCCGCTGACGCTGCTCTCGAAGTGGAAGATTTTTGATAATTTGCGCAGAAGCCTGCAGCCTGTTTTCCTGCTGCTGCTGTTTTTCGGGGCCTTCGGGTTCTTCCCCGGAAACGCGCTGGTATGGCTCGGTGCCGCAGTTGTCCTGCTGCTTACTCCCGTATTTGTCCGTTTGGCCCGTATGGCCGATTTGATCAGCCGGCTGCTGCCAAGCCGAAGAAGCAAGGTTCGCCGCGATCTTGACGTCTCCAAGCAGCTGCTGCAGGCTTTCCTGCAGCTTGCCTTTTTGCCGTACGAAGCTTATCTTGTATTGGATGCGATTGTACGCACCATATATCGGCTGACCCTATCCAAGAAATACCTGCTGCGCTGGACGACGGCTGCGGAAGCGGAAGAAAAGACGAAAAACGATTTTGCCGCGGTAATCAAAAGCATGTTGCCCGGGTATTTCATCATCGCGTTGATCGTCGTGCTCACGGCGTTGTTCAGGCGGGAACTGCTGCCGCTGCTTGCCCCGTTTGCCGTGTTATGGATATTCTCGTCCTACATAGCTTACTTTGTCAGCCGAAGGCCGTCTGCGGCAGCACCTCTTCCACGTGAGGACCACCTCCTGCTGCGCCGGATCGCGCGAAAAAGCTGGGCTTATTTCGAGGATTTTTCCGGAAAAAGCAAGCATGATTTGCCCTGCGACAATGTCCAGGAATATCCTCCCAAGGGAACGGCGGACCGCACTTCTCCAACCAATATCGGACTTTACCTGGCTTCGCTCCTGGCCGCTGCAGATTTCGGTTATGTATCGGCAATGGGAGCAGTCCGCAAAATGGAGAGATCCGTCTCTACGATTGAACGACTGGATAAATGGCGGGGTCACTTGTTCAACTGGTATGATCTCCGCGCGCTTGAAGTGCTCAGGCCGAAATATGTATCTTCGGTAGACAGCGGAAATTTCGTTGCCTTGATGATGGTGCTTTCCCAGGGTTTAAAGGAATATCCGCAGCGGGCGCTGTTTGACGAAAAGCTGCTCATAGGCTTTGAAGACACGCTGGAGCTGGTCAAAAACGAAGACAAGGTGGAGGGAATCCGCTGGTCGGAGGTTTATAAAAAGCTGCAGAAGACACCGCAAAACGCAGCGGAGTGGCGGGATTTGTTCGATGACCTGGCACGGCTGGAGCTGGGGGAAGGCAGCTGGGCGAAGAAATTCCGGCTTATGGCCAAGGAGTACCGCCTGGAATGGGAATCCCTTTTTCTGTTAAAGCTGCAGCACGAGGAGCAGGGGGTGTTGGAAAGCGTCGTTGTGCAAAGTATAGAGAGCCGTCTGGAACGGATTCCCGGCTCTGTATCGCTGGAGGAGCTCAATGCGTTTTACACGCGGCTGCACATGGAGCTGATCAAGGCCAAAAACGGCGACTCCGGCGGAAAGGAAGCGGCAGCCGCCAAGGTTGCCGCTCACAGGGTGAGCCTGATCAAGATGGAAGTCGAAGAAAATCTGCGCTGCATTAACAGTCTCGTGAAGCGGACGGACAAGCTCGCGCGGCAGACGGACTTCAGCGCGTTGTATGACGACAGAAAGCAGCTGCTGTCGATCGGATACGACTGGGACAACCAGGAATTGACGGGAAACAGCTACGATCTGCTGGCATCGGAAGCCCGCTTGGCCAGCTATGTCGCCGTCGTGCAGCGACAGCTGCCGAAAAGACACTGGTACAGGCTGGGACGGCAGCTGACGGCGATCCATCGTTCCAAAACGCTGTTATCCTGGTCGGGGACGATGTTCGAATATTTGATGCCGGTGCTGGTGATGAAGCATTTCGAACGCACCTTGCTCGACACCACATGCCGGACGGTCGTAAAGGCGCAGCAAAATTACGGACGTGCGCAAGACAAACCATGGGGCATTTCGGAATCGGCCTTCTATTTTTTCGATCTGGATCTGAATTATCAGTATAAAGCTTTCGGCATTCCGCAGTTAGGTTTGAAACGTGGATTGGCGGAGGATTATGTAATATCGCCTTATTCCACTTTGCTGGCGCTTCCCTTTGATCCCGAACGCTCGCTCTCCAATTTGAAGCGGCTGATTGCGCTGCAGGCCGAAGGAGAATACGGGCTGTATGATGCGCTCGATTTTACGCCATCGCGAATCTCGGACAAACCGCTGCAGGTCGTGCGGAATTTCATGGCGCATCATACCGGCATGGGGTTTCTGGCGATTTACAATTATCTGCATGAAAATGCCATGGTGAACACGTTTCATTCGATTCCCGAGGTGATCGCCGGAGAAACGCTGCTGCAGGAAAAGGTGCCCGACCACGTGCCGGTAATGAAGGAATTCCGCGAATTCAAACGCGCCTTGACGCCGGAGTCAATGCCGGACACCACCTGGTCCGCTCATTATCGCGAGCCGGGCAATCCGCTGCCCAACTGCCATGTGCTGTCCAGCCGCAATAACAGTGTGATGCTGACGGACAGAGGCGGCGGATACTTCAAGACGGACAATACGATGGTGACGCGTTGGCGGGAGAAAGCAGACCCCGGCAGCTACGGGATGTTCTTGTTCATCAAGAATATCCGGGACGGCTCGGTGCGCTCGGCCGCGCTCGATCCGCTGCCGGGACCTGCAGATGAATATGCGGTTGATTTCTCGCTTGGCCAGGCGAAATTTACCCGGACCGACGGGCAGATGAAAACCACAATGCGCGTATGGGTCAGCCCGGAGGATGACGCGGAAATCCGCCAATTAACGATTGCCAATACGGGATCGACGCCGCTGGAGCTGGAAATCACCAGCTACCAGGAGATTGTACTGGCGGTGCAATCCGCAGACGTATCCCATCCCGCTTACAGCAAATTATTCATTCAAACCGAAGCAGTGCCGGATAAGCATGGATTGCTCGCCAATCGGCGCCGCAAGGGGGAGGATGATCGAGAGCTGTGGGCGTTCCACGGCATTGCCGCAGATCATGGTGCGGCAGACGGGCTGGAATATGAGACGAGCCGGCCTGCCTTTATCGGAAGGGGCAGAACCATTGCCGAAGCGGCAGCCTTAAACACTCCGTTGCAGCAGACCGAAGGCGCTGTTCTGGATCCGGTATTCAGTCTGCGCAAACGAATCCGCATCGAGCCCGGAGAGCGGTCGACCGCCGTGTTTGTCACAGGTATCGCGCAGTCCCGCGGGGCCGCGTTGGATTTGCTGGATAAATATGGTTTGCAGACTGCCCTTGACTCTGCGCAAATCGCGGAAATGCAAAGCCGGATTGCCGTCAATTTTCTCAATGTATCGCCGCGCGAGCTGAAGATCGGCTATGAGCTGCTGCCGCCGCTGGTGTTTCACAGCCCGCTGCGCAGAAAATATCGGGAATTTATCGAGAGAAACAGCGCCGGACAGAATCAGCTTTGGAAATACGGAATATCCGGAGATTTTCCGATCGTGCTGGCCTTTATCTCGGATACCGATCATTTGGACAAGGCGAGATCGCTTGTCAAAGCGGTGTTCTACCTTAATGCCAAAGGCATGGCGGCCGATCTGGCGATCGTTTGCGACGAGGAGCAGGGCTACTATCAAACGCTGATCGAGCATTTGAAAAACCTGGCTGCTTACGCCCATCGTCCTGCCGGCCGCAGCGCGGTGCATGTGATTGACGGAGGCGGTCTGCTTGAGAAGGATCGCAATCTGTTGTATGCGGCGGCAAGGGCGGTAATCGATCTTGACGAGCAGTCAATGCATTCGCAGCTGAAAGCGAACCGGGAAAAAATGAAGCCGTCCGCGCCGGTTCATCCAGTAAATAACAGGAAAGGCCTGGAGCCGGCGGGGAATCAGTCCGGCGCTGTCGCCGAAGCGACTGGGGAACTGCTGTTCTATAACGGATACGGAGGCTTTGCCGAGGACGGCAAGGTATACCGCATCGTGCTGAACGGCGATCAGCAGACGCCTGCGCCATGGGTGAATGTGCTGGCCAATCCGCAGTTCGGCTGTACCGTTGCGGAAAATGGAGGCGGCTATGTATGGGCCGAGAACAGCCGGGAAAACAAGCTGACGCCATGGTCGAACGATCCGGTCTCGAACATGCCTGGAGAAGCGATTGTAATCGGCGATCCGCAGCGCGGGAGCGCATGGTCGGCAACCCCAGATCCGCTGCGGACGAATGCGGTATACACGATCGAGCACGGCTTCGGTTACAGCACGTTCAGTCATGGCCATGCCGGGATCGATCATCAGTTGACCCAGTTCGTGCCGCTCGAAGATCCGCTGAAGGTTCAGCTGCTGCGGCTGAGCAATCAAACCGGGGAGAAGCGCAAGCTGATCATCACGTATTCGCTCAGACCCGTGCTCGGCGTCAGCGAGGAAACGTCGGCAAGCACGATCGTGACGCGGATGCACCCGGAGGATGAGCTCCTGACCGTGCGCAATCCTTTCTCGTTCGCCTATCCGGAGAGAACGGCGTTTGCGGCGGCAAGCCTGCCCCTGCGATCGTGGAGCGGTCATTATGCGGACTGGCTGGAGCGGCGAAACGATCCGGCGGCATGGAGTCAGCCGCTTTCCAAGGATACGGGCGGCGGTCTAGATCCCTGGGCAGCGCTGCAGATGGAGATCGAGCTGGCCCCGCAAGAGGAAATCCGCATCGTGTTTCTGTTCGGGCAGGTAAAGGAAGCGGAAGCGGCGGCGCGGCTGGCGGCGCGGTATCGTCAACCGGACCAGGCGGAGCAGGCGCTGCGGCGTGTGCGGGATTACTGGAGCGGGCTGCTCGGCACGATACAGGTGAAGACACCGGACGCCAGTATGGATATGATGCTGAACGGCTGGCTAGTTTATCAGTCACTGGTATGCAGAATATGGGGGCGGAGCGCCTTTTATCAATCCGGAGGGGCTTACGGCTTTCGCGACCAGTTGCAGGACGCCGTCAACATCGCTGAGATTTTCCCGCAGCAGGCCAGAGCGCAGATTGTGCTGCACTGCGCCCATCAATTTCCCGAAGGCGACGTGCTCCATTGGTGGCACCCGGGCGATACGGAAAAAGGCATCCGCACCAAATTTTCCGATGATCTGCTGTGGCTCCCTTATGCTGCTGCCAGGTATGTGGAGACGACAGGAGACTTCTCGCTGCTTGATGAAAAGGCGCCTTTCGTGCAGGGGGAGAAGCTTGGCAGGCAGGAGTATGAGAAATATTTTGAGCCGCAGCAGACAGAGCACTCGGCCAGCGTGTACGAGCACTGTCTGGCTGCGATCGACCGTTCGCTCAAGCTCGGTCCCCATGGCATTCCGCTAATGGGAAGCGGAGATTGGAACGACGGCATGAATGAGGTGGGCAAGCTGGGCAAAGGCGAGAGCGTGTGGCTCGGTTGGTTCCTCGGACTGATCCTGCAGCGTTACGCGGAGATTTGTGAAAGGCGGGGCGATGCTGCGCGGGCCGAGCGCTACAAGCAGTCCGCGCGGACGATTGCCGCCAATCTGGAGGAGCAGGCATGGGACGGGGAATGGTATCGCCGGGCGTACTTCGATAACGGCGAGCCGCTCGGCTCGAAGCTCAATGCCGAGTGCCGCATCGACTCGCTGCCGCAATCGTGGGCGGTCATCTCCGGGCTGGCCGGGGAAGACCGGGCAAAGCAGGCGATGGGCGAGGCGATGAAGCGGCTGTATCTCCGCGATGCCGGCATGCTGCTGCTGTTTACACCGCCGTTTGACAAAAGCGAGCCGAATCCCGGATACATCAGAGGCTATTTGCCGGGAATCCGCGAGAACGGCGGACAATATACACATGCGGCGACCTGGATGATCGAGGCGCAGGCCATGCTCGGTGAAGGCGGCAGCGCCTGGGAGCTGTTTCACCGTTTGAATCCGATCAACCATGCCGACAGTCCGCAAGCCTGCGAGA
>CAZESH010000188.1:0-8536 GCA_964514665.1 uncultured Caryophanales bacterium | reverse complement strand
GTCGGAGATCTTCGCTTTTAAGCATATGCTTCGATGGTTCTTGGTCTCTCAGGCTCGGACTGGTCATTTACACATCCTTGCCGGAAAGCAGGCGGAAACCCGAATCGGAACCCTCACCTCCTTTGTTTCAATAAATCCAAAGCATGCAGCTCTATATCCTCGCCAAACTAATTGGCGGCATTAATTCGTCGTTGCGCAATCTTGTTTAGGCGCTGCAGATCCTCTTCGCCCCACGCTATGGTCACATCGCCGGATATGAATGATTGACAGGCCAGACGGTAACCTTGATCGATTTTCTCCTGGCCCAGCCTGTCGATTTCTTTTTTCATCACCTTGCTGAGATGCTCTTGTCCTTCTACGATCCTTACCCGGCATGTCCCGCACATCCCTCCGCCACATTTATACGGAACAGATCCTTCATATCGGATAGAGGATCTTAGCAGATTGGTTTCTTTGTCGACTTCGATGGTTTTGCCCGATGTTTGAAACGTGATAGACGGCATTAGGCTGCCCCCTTTCTATGGATGAATCTATTATATCACAAGTCTTGGTATATGGTATACCATCTATAAATTTTCTGATAGAATAATAAGAGAAAGTGATTGGACAAAATGAAGCGGGAGGGGTTATGCTGAAAGTAGGAATTATTGGATATGGGACCATTGGAGAGGAAGTCGCAAGAGCGATTGTCCATGGCGAAGCCGGCTCGGCGCAACTGACCTCCATACTGGTTCGGAGTACAGCTATAGGGCGGGGAGGGGATACGCTCAAATCCATGCTGACAGACGATGAGAACGTATTCTTTGCACATAAGCCGGATGTTGTTGTGGAATGTGCGGGACATGATGCCGTGCGCATATACGGTGAGAAATCGGTGTCGCATGGAGCGGATTTGATCGTTGTAAGCGTTGGCGCGTTTGCCGATGATGTGCTTTTTCTGCGGATCAGGGAAAGAGCTGCCGCGTACGGCAAAAAAATCATCATTCCCTCAGGTGCGGTCGGAGGCTTGGATCGCATAGCCGCCGCGAGTTTGGGAGAGATGGAAGAAGTCACGCTGATCAGCAGGAAGCCACCGGCAGCCTGGTACGGCACTTTTGTCGAGGATCAAGTCGATTTGGCGGCTCTTCAGGAGCCTCATTGTGTCTTCGAAGGCGTTGCCAGAGACTCGGCGCGATTGTTCCCCGAGAGTGTGAATGTATCGGCTGCATTAAGTCTGGCCGGAATCGGATTTGACCGCACACTGGTGAAAGTTTACGTCGATCCGGCTATTGAGCATAATACGCACGAAATTGAAGCCAAAGGGAAATTCGGGCAAATCAAGCTGCAAATTCGCAATACCCCTTCGGCGAGAAATCCGAAAACGGGCTATGTTGTGGCTATGAGTGTGATTAAAAATTTGCGGGATTTGACCTCATCGATGGTTATCGGCACTTAAATTGAAGTTTCATTTTATAAGAATAGGAGCTAATATTGTGGCTTATAACAGTATCATTCTGCGCTTGGAATTGGATCACGCGATGGTCGATTTCGGCGATGTGGCAACAGCCATTTCCAAAGCGGGAGGAGATATTACCTCCATTGACGTGATTCGACCGGGACAGCATTCTTCCGTCCGCGACCTCACGGTTCATGTCAACGAACAGGCGGAACCCCGAGTGGTTGAGGCACTGAAGCGGCTGGATGGCATAAAAATCGTGAATGTATCGGATCGCACCTTTTTGGTTCATTTGGGAGGGAAGATTTCGATTCAACCCAACCTGCCGATTAAAAATCGGGATGACCTTTCCAGGGTTTATACGCCAGGTGTAGCGAGGGTTTCCGCTGCCATTCATGAAAATCCCGACAAGGCCTATTCGCTGACGATCAAGCGCAACACCGTGGCGGTTATAACCGACGGAACGGCGGTGCTGGGATTGGGCGATATCGGTCCGCATGCGGCTGCTCCGGTTATGGAAGGGAAATCGATGCTGTTCAAGCAGTTGGCCGGTGTCGATGCCTTTCCGATTTGTCTGGATACCAAGGATACCGAAGAGATCATTCGCACGATCAAAGCGATCAGTCCGATCTTCGGAGGGATCAACCTGGAGGATATCAGTTCGCCCCGCTGCTTCGAGATCGAAACCAGGCTCGGCGAGGAACTCGATATTCCCGTATTTCATGACGATCAGCACGGGACGGCGATCGTCGTCATTGCAGGTCTGTTGAACGCTCTCAAAGTTGTCGGCAAAAGAATCGATCGAATCCGTGTCGTTGTAAACGGAATCGGTGCCGCAGGCGTTTCCATTTGCAAAATGCTGCTTGCGGCCGGCGTCACCCGGCTGGTTCCGGTTGATCGCGACGGTGCGATCGTGCGCGGCGGACAGTATCCTTATCCGATGTGGCAGTGGCTGGCCGATCAGTCTCAGGTAGAAGACACTGCAGGCAGCTTGAAGGATGTCATTCAGGATGCGGACGTGTTTATCGGTGTTTCCAGGGGCAATGTTCTGAACGCCGATGATGTCAGAAAGATGGCGCCGGACAGCATCGTCTTTGCCATGGCGAACCCCAATCCGGAGATCGATCCGGAGGAGGCCTTGTCGATCGTGCGCGTTTTTGCCACCGGCAGAAGCGATTATCCGAATCAAATCAACAATGTACTGGTTTTTCCGGGGATCTTCAGAGGAGCACTGGACTGCAGGGCAAGAAACATCAATGAACCGATGAAACTCGCCGCGGCCCGCGCGATTGCTTCCGTCGTGTCCGAAAGCGAATTGAACGACCAGTACATCATCCCGAGTATTTTCAATGAGCAGGTGGTAAGCAAAGTCCGGCATGCCGTGATCGAAACGGCGATCCTAACCGGTACGGCACGCCGCATCCCGAAGGATTTCCGGTAGTACCCTATACTCTATATCGACATTCGAAACGGCGTGCAAATTGACAATCAATTTGACACGCCGTTTTTATAAACTTGCACTTATTAACCTCCCTCAGTATGATAGATTTTTCTCATCAATGCTCGCTTATTCACAGGAGATGGGAGCTAACCACCCCCTTTTTCTCAGATGTTGCTGCTATTTCAATAATACGGTACACTTTGCCCTTTGTCAGAGTCCCCAGGACATAAGCAACCCATTCCGAAATATCTTCTATTCCACCGAGTAAAAATAAATTCGCATCCTTCCTTCTGATAATTTCCATCTTTGTCGCATATGGAACATAGCCTATTTTGGTGACATACAGCGTCGTAAACCGGGGCAAATTCTTCATTTCTTTAGCTGCTTTCTCCATTTGCTCAACCGGCACAATCAAAATATTTTTTTCGGCCGACAACCTTGCGTAATGCGCAGCCTGTTCAAATATATTCGCGATCATTCTCATCACCCCACCACATTATATGCTGGAAACCCGAGAACATTATGATGAATGACCCTATTTCAACATATACATATATCGTTAAAATTGTATAAGTGAGAGGGAGGCAATTTCGGTGCTGGCACAACAGGAGATTCTGATGATGCAAAAATTGACGGAAGCGATTTTTCCCGGGGCAATTGAAGCAAGAGTATACGCATTTATCATAAGGGATATGCAGAGCAATCCTTTTATAGTGAATATTTATCGGGAAGGCTTTGAACGGCTTGATTTAGCTGCTGAACAAACATTTCAAAAGAAATTGGTTGATCTTGAAGACAATGAATTGAACAGCGTGTTGATGAAATTAGAAAAAGAACCTTTTTTTACATTTATCAGAAACCACACGATTGAGGGAATGTTCAGCGATCCGATATACGGTGGAAACTATCAAGCTTATGGATGGAGATTAATTGGTTTTGCGGGTCCGCGATTTTATCCGCCGGAAACGCTCGACGAACCTAAGCATCCCTCCGTCTACTACTCATTGGGAGAGGTAGCTTATGATGAAAAAGCCTGATTATGATGTCATTATAGTCGGTGCCGGTGCCGCTGGAGGAATTCTTGGCAGAGAGCTCAGCGAAGCCGGCCTCACAGTTTGTGTGCTGGAACGGGGACCGATGTTTGAAACAAAGGATATCTCGATGGATGAACTGAGGTTTCCCATTCGTCAGGACTTGTTGTGGCCCCCTCCCGGGGTCGGGGGGATGACATGGAGGCCGCACGCCCGCACTGCCACCCGAAAAGTTTTTCCCAGAATTACCGGGTGGATGGATGGCTGGGGACCGGGCGGAAGCATGAACCACTGGGCCGGCATCAGTTGGCGGCTTGAACCGAGTGCATTCAAGTCGCTGGATGTATGGGGACAGATTCCCGGAGGAGCCATTGCTAACTGGCCGATTACATATGAAGAGCTTGAACCTTATTTCACCAAATATGAATACCGGTTCGGTGTCTCTGGCGATGCGGAACAGATGCCGCATTCACCGCCAAGATCAAGGCCGTATCCTTTACCGCCAATTGAACAGACGTATGCCACATTGCATTTCGCCGAAGCCAGCAGATCTCTAGGCTATCAACCGTTTCCCATGCCTGCAGCAATCCTCTCCCGCGACTATGACGGAAGGAAGCGCACCGGTTATTGCGGTTTCTGCCAAAGTTTTGAATGTACAGTCGAAGCCAGGGCCAGTACAAGGGTCACCGAACTCAAAGCAGCCATGAGGAATCCGAATTTTACTCTATTGACGGACCGTTATGTAATCCAGATCATGATGAATAGGAATGATGGAGTGGATGGAGTCGTCTGCCTGGATTCCACCGGTGCTGCACATAAAATCACGGGCGGTGCCGTGATTATTGCGGCCAATACGTTTTATAACGTGTGGCTGCTGCTGATATCCGCTAATCCATTTGCTCCAAAAGGAATTGGCAATCGTTACGGCCAAGTAGGCAAATATTTTCACCACCATCCCCGAATCGGAGTGAAGGGTATATTTGATCAAGTGATGAATGTGCATATTGGACCTTCAGAATCCGTAATGGCGATTACGGATTATACGGAAGACCAATTTGATCATAGCGGTCTCGACTTTGTGATGGGCGGTTATATTTACGGCGCTCATATGGTGGGGACGGCCGGACAGCCGATCGAATTCGCCCAATCCGTTGAATTGCCGGAAGGTGTGCCCAGTTGGGGGGCAGGATTCGAGGACTTTGTTGCCCATACATTCAGCCGCTATTACGAGGTGCATACCATGCTTACGGATCCGCCGATGGCAGGAAATTTCATTGATCTCGACCCTCGCGTGAAAAACCGTTATGGATTCCCCCTGCCAAGATTAACCTTTGATTGGAGTCCTCAAATCAAGAGTATGCATCGTTTTTTTTATCCGAAAATGGTTGAAATTCTTAAGGCCGGTAAAGCCCGGAAAATATGGGGAGGCCTAGGGGTTCAACCGCCTTGGATGCTGGCCCATCCGAGCGGAGGAACACGAATGGGAGATGATCCGCAACAATCGGTGACAGATCGTTATGGTAAAGTTCATGGCCTCCGCAATTTGTTTGTTAGCGGTAATTCCTTGTTCCCCACGATGTCCGCTTTCAATATCACGGAAACAATCTGTGCATATGCTTATTGGCAGGCAGATCAAATCAAACAGCAAATATCCAGATAGAACAAGTTTAACCATTTAAAAACCAATGTGAACGGGAGACCGAAGAATTGGCTTTTTTCGTCATCTTCATGAAGCAGGCAAAGCTATGATTTCGGCTGAAGCCGCTGGGATGGAGAATATTTAGGCTTTTACAGTCGGACAATCGCTTTAGCTACAAAAATCGCTGTGTGAATATGTTATGTGGATTGTGCAGGGGGTGAAACCCGCCCAATAAAAGGCGGGATTTTTTGTTTATCTTTCATAAGCGGCAATGATTCGGTCCATCAGCACATTCCACCCAGCATCGACTCCGCATTTCTGTGGATGGGCTTCGAACCAGGCCACCGTTTGTTTAACGCCCTCGGAAAATGGCGTTGTTGCGACATAGTCGGGGACAAAGCGTTTGATCTTGCTGTTGTCCAGCACTTCGCTGTGGGCAAGATCGCCGAGCAGATTATCCGCATTCGTATGCTTGGCGATGAAATCCGTGGCAATGTGAATGAGATTGGGTTCGACGCCCGCTGCCCGTCCGATCGCTTGATAGATTTGATCCCAATTCAACACTTCGTCCGAAGTGATGTGGAAGGCGTGTCCGATCGTTTGCTGATTGCCGAGAAGTCCGACAAATCCTTTGGCAAAGTCGGTATTGTGCGTCATTGTCCACAGGGACGTGCCGTCCCCATGCACGATGATTTTCTGCCCTCTGCGCATGCGGTCAATCAGCGACCAAGGCTGGTTCCAGCTGTTTAACGATGCCGGAATCATCGTGTTTCCATAAGTAAAGGACGGCCTTACGATCGTCGCCGGGAAGCCGGTGCTGCGGTATGCATCCTGCAGCAGCCGCTCGCAGGCGATTTTATCGCGCGAATACTGCCAGTACGGATTGGCAAGCGGCGTTGATTCCGTAATCAAGTAATGCGTTGTCGGTTTTTGATAAGCGGAAGCCGAGCTGATGAAGATATATTGTTTGGTTTTGTTCTTGAAAAGCTGCAAATCGGTCTCGACATGATCCGGCGTAAAGGCAATCCAATTGACCACCACGTCAAATTCATAATCCTTTAACGCTTCCGCGGCCGATTTTGGATCGCGAATATCACCCTGGATCATCTGCGCGCCATCCGGAACAAACTGGCTGCGCTGTCCCCTGTTGAAAAGATACAGATCTATTCCTCTTTTAACCGCCAATTGCGAGACCGCTTGACTGATTAATCCGGTTCCGCCTATGAACAGAACTTTCATCGTCTACACTCCCTGTTCTTTATTTGGAAATATTGTTCAAGTTGTAATTCTGTACGGTGGTCGTATTTTCCTTCTCCAAAAACGACTCAATCCCTCATCATTTTGCGAATTGTATGAGCAGACGCGAGAGGGGATGGAATGATGACCGATCAAATGCCGCAGCCTGGACCTGACCGCCGTGGAAACGGCCCAGCTTTCTTGACGTTTTGGCGCAGACCCGCATTTTGGAAGTGGCTGGTGCTGCTTTCAGCGTTTGCAAGCCTGTTCGCTTTGTCGGCAGCCTACTTGTATATCCGCAGTCTGGATATTTCAAAATTGAACGATCCGCTGCCTGAGCCTACGCTGATCCTGGATCGATTCGGCAAACCGGCCTCGCAATTGTCCGCTTCGCGGATCAAGCCGGTGCCGCTGTCGCAGATCCCGCCCGATTTGATTCAAGCGGTGCTTGCGGTCGAGGACAAGCGATTTTATAAGCACCGCGGAATCGATCTCCGTTCTATAGGCCGGGCGGCGGTGCGGGATCTGTACCACGGCGGTTATACGGAGGGAGCAAGCACGATCACTCAGCAATTGGCCCGCAATCTGTTTCTGAAAGCGGACAAAACGCTTGCGCGCAAGCTGAAAGAAGCCGCTTATGCCATCAAGATAGAGATGACCTACAGCAAGGATGAAATTTTGGAGATCTACTTGAACAGCATATATTTGGGTGAAGGCAGTTGGGGGGTAGAGGGAGCGGCGGAAAAGTATTTTGGCAAAAAGGTGCAGGATTTGAATCTGCCGGAGGCTGCGCTGATCGCGGCACTGCCCAAGGCGCCGAGCAAATACTCGCCTTTGAAGGATGAAGCGCTTGCGCTTGCGCGGCGAAATCATGTGCTGCAGCTGATGCTTCAGCAGGGAAAGATTAGCGAACGGGAATTTCAGAAAGCAGCGGCTTCCCCGCTGGGAGTGGCCAAAGGAAGTACGGGAAATGATCTGAACGGACGTTACCCCGATTACATCGATGCTGTAATCGCAGAGGCCATCCAGCAGTATGGATTTACCGAAGAGCAGCTATTGACCGGCGGTTTGTGCATTTCGACCGAGCTGGACCCGACCGTGCAAAAAGCGGTATCGGACGTATACGGGAACAACGCTTTATTTCCCGACCGCAGCAAGGATCAGCTAATCCAGAGCGCGGCGGTGGTGATCGATCAGCAAACCGGAGGCATCCGCGCTTTGTCGGGCGGACGGGGAGAGGGAGTGTTCCGCGGATTCAACCGCGCGACGCAGCTTCGCCGCCAACCGGGATCCAGCTTCAAGCCGATTGCCGTCTACGGTCCGGCCCTGGAGCTCGGATACTCGCCGAATACACGGTTGTACGACGGCCCATTGAATATCAACGGGTATCAGCCGAAGGATTGGGATGGGCGAACCCGGGGGAAGGTTAGGCTGTGGGAGGCGATCGTTCATTCCTGGAATGTGCCGGCCGTTTGGCTGCTGAATGAGATAGGCATTGACAGCGGCTTGTCATTTGCCGCCAAGCTGGGCATCAAGCTGCCGAAAGAGGACCGCAAGCTTGGAATTGCATTGGGGGGACTGTCCAAGGGGGTTTCGCCGCTGCAGATGGCTCAGGCGTTTAGTGCCTTTGCGGATCAGGGAGTGCTTCATCCCGCCCATACGATCACCCGGATCGCCACCGCAAGCGGCTATCTGCTGATCGAGGCGAAACAACGTCCTGTGCAGGTGATGGCACCGCGCACAGCGTACTGGAT
>CAZESH010000187.1:0-8571 GCA_964514665.1 uncultured Caryophanales bacterium | reverse complement strand
GAGGATGATCGATACAGCCTCGAGGAAGGTGCCCATGATAAAGAACAAGATATTGACAATAATGAAAAACAGCCATTTGTTCATGTTGCTTTCGGCAATCCACGCCCCTACCGCTTGCGGAACCTGCGCATTGGTGAGGTACAGGCCGAACAAGCTGGCCGCTCCGATAATCAGGAAGATCATCGACGTGATATTGATCGACTCCACGAGAATCGGACGAATATCTTTCCACTTGATTTCCCTATAGATGACGACGGAGACAATCAAGGCATAAGCGACAGCGATGACGGCGGATTCCGTCGGCGTAGCGGCGCCGGTATAAATACTGCCCAAAATAAGGATGGGAAGAAACGCTCCCCAGAGCGCCTTCAGCGAAGCGCGGAAACGTTCCTTGTACAGCGCCTTTTCGTCTTGGCCGTATCCGTGCTTTCTGGCAATGAAGATCGCCGAAATCACCAGTACCCCTCCGAGCAGCAATCCGGGGAAAATTCCGGCCATGAACAGCCTGCCGATCGATTGCTCCGAAGTAATCCCGTAGATGATCAGGGGAATGCTGGGCGGAATAAGGATGCCGAGTGTACCTGAAGCGGCGACGAGGCCCATGGCGTATTTTTTGTCATAGCCTGCGCTGACCATCGCCGGGATCATGATCGAACCGATCGCTGCGGCCGTGGCCGGGCTGGATCCGGAAATGGCGGCAAACAGCATCGAGGACAGGATGGTGACGATCGACAGCCCTCCGGGAATATGTCCGATCCATTTCCTTAACGCTTCGATCAGATATTTGGAAATACCGCCTTTGGCAAGCAGCACGCCCGCCAGCACAAAACCCGGGATGGCCATGAGCGGAAAGGAATCCAAAGCAGTGAACAAGCGCTGCGGAACCATATTCATGTTGAAATTGGTCTGCAGCAGCACGACCACAGTTGAAAGGGCCAGGGCAATGGCGATAGGCACCCTCAGAATCATCAGCACAAGAAAGATGCTAAACAGCAGTATGGTCAGCATGTACATCCCCCTTGCCCTTTACATTAGCCACAAACCGTTCGATAAAACGCAGCAGGAACATGACGCCGGATATGGGCAGGATCATGTATACGATCCACATCGGGATGCCTACGTCCATGGACACCATTCCGGAGGTGTATCTTTTGGCGACAAGAAGATATCCGTAATAAGTGTAAAACAGGCTGAAGAAGATGCCGACTGCGTTGGCGAACAAATCGACCCATCGTTTGGCTGCATCCGGGAGTTTGTCATACAGCATGTCGATCTGGATGTGGTGATTGTTGCGCAAAGCGACGGAAATACCGAACAAGGATCCCCAAATGATGCTGTAGCTGGATATTTCCTCGATCCAGGATTTTGGGGAATTAAACACATAACGCATCAGTACGCCGTAAAAGATCAGCACGATGCCCAAGGAAAAAAACGTGCCGGCCGTGATGTCCTCGAACAGCGCCCAAGCTTTTTTCCATGCTTTCATTTTCAGCTCCTCCTTTGAAAAGGGAAGGGGCCGTCCCCTTGGGGAATTCACCCTTTGGGACAGCCTCCAGAGAAATAGTCGGATTGAACCGGATTTACTGCTTATTTCAGGTTTTTGATCCCGTCGATCAATTCAGGCGTGATCACCTTGCCGAATTCATCATATACGGGCTGCATGGCTTGCTCGAACTGGGCTCTGTCGGCATCGGTCAATTCGTAAATTTTAAATTTCCCGGCTTGTTTCAGCTTATCAAAGCTTTTTTGGTTTTCCTCTGCAGCCATTTGCAGCTCATAGTCGGTTGCTTCTTTCAGTGCTTCTTCCACTTTTGTGCGAACGTCGGCAGGCATGCCTTCCCAGAATGCTTTGTTCACGAAAATGGCATAGTCGAGGCGGCCGTGGTTGGTAACGCTCAAATATTTTTGCACTTCTTGATACTTCTGTGTGTCGATATTGTTAAAAGTATTTTCCGTTCCGTCTACCGTGCCCTGCTGAAGCGCGGCGTAAGTTTCACCGAAAGCAATCGTGGCGGAACCGGCGTTCAGCGATTTGAATTGGGATTCCAGCACTTTTCCCGCTTGAGCCCTGAATTTCAAGCCTTTGAAATCCTCCGGGGTTTTCAGCGGATGCTTGTTATTGGTGAACTGCTTGAAGCCGTTTTCCCAAAAAGCCATCCCCATGATGCCGTTGTCCAGAAGCGCTTTGCCGTTCAACAGGCTTTTTGCCACATCGCTGCTGAAAAACTTTTTGGCATGCTCTTCATCCTTGAAGAGGAACGGCATGTCCACATACTGCCAGCGGGGATCGAGCTTGACCATTTTGGTCACAGAAGGCGCGATCATTTGAACATTGCCGGCCAAAAGCGCATCCAGCTCGTCTTTGTCCCCGTAAAGCTGAGAAGACGGATAAACCTCCACTTTGACTTGATTGTCCGTTTTTTGCGCCACAAGCTCGGCAAATTTGTCTGCTGCTTTGCCTTTTACGCTGTCAGGTGAGGTCACGTGGGAAAATTTGATCACAATTTGCTCTTTCTTTGCTTGGTCGGCCGGCTTTTCGCTCGTTTGCGGAGCTGCCGTCTTGTCTCCGTTTCCTCCGCAAGCTGCCAGTGACAAAGCCATGACGCTGGCCAAGACTGCGGTTGCCCATTTCTTTTTCACTTTTTGACGCCCCTTTTCTTTATCAAGATATTGAAAGCGCTTTATGCGCTTGTTCTAGTTTAAAATCAGCTTCATTTTCGCACAATAATTCGGTCATATTCTTCTTTTTGGTTATTTTGGTCTTGGACAGCGCCTAATCGGCCGATTCGATATATTTTTTTCGTAAAGCGAGTATTTGATCCATCAGCCCGCCGCCGATCACGGGGCGAAATTGATCGTAGACGGGATTGAGCTTCTGTATCCATTGCTCGCGTTGGGTTTCGCCCAGTTCATCGATTTGGATCGGCGAATCGAGTCTGATCAGCTCCAATTGCTGCTGATTGATGAGGATCGCCTGCTCGTTCATCCAAGCCGTCGTTTCGTCCATGGCTTCCCGGATGATTTGCTGAACCGGTGCGGGAAGATTGTCCCAGAACCGTTTGTTGGTAATAACCGCATAGCCGAGATAACCGTGATTGCTGAGCGTCATATATTTTTGAACCTGATAAAGCCTTTTTGTGTAAATATTGGAAATCGTATTTTCCTGTCCGTCCACTGCACCTGTAAGCAGATTGCGGTACACGTCGTTGAAGGGCAGCGGCGTCGAGCGGGCTCCGAGCAGATGGAATTGGGCGGCGATGATCTCGCTCGGCAAAATCCGAAAATGGAGCCGCCCGAAGTCGGAAGGAACGAGGAGCGGATTGAGGTTGTTGGTCATCTGCTTGAATCCGTTGCTCCAAAAAGCAAGTCCCTTCATATTCTTGCTCTCCAAGGTCCGGAACAATTCTCCGCCGATTTCGCCGTTGAACGCTTCATCGACCGCTTTTTGGCTGGGAAAGGCGAAGGGCAGATCCATCGCCAGCCACTGCGGGATGAGCGAGGACAGATTGGAAAAAGCCGGAGCGATCATCTGAATATCGCCTCTCCTGAGCGCATCGATTCCAACGGTTTCGGAATACAGCATGCCGTTGGGATAAACCCTGACCTCCACTTGCCCATTGGATTTTTCTTTGACAAGAGAGGCGAATTTGAGCGCGGCAAGTCCTTTGGGCGTATTTTCTGCGACCACATGGCTGAACTTAATAATGATTCGCTGACTGAGCCCGTCCTGCTCGGTATCATACGGCAGCTTCTCCGTGAACAAATTTTGCTTGAAGCCGGCGAGGAATGCCGTAATCAAACCGACAAGCACAAATAGCGCTATGGTGATGAAGGATCTCATAGTTTTTCACCTAATGACAATTTCGAGTTTGTTGTTTATTATTTCAACTATATTCATAAAACTTTCTTTTGTACAGAAAGGAAACCTCATG
Source organism: uncultured Caryophanales bacterium (assembly GCA_964514665.1). GTDB lineage: Bacteria > Bacillota > Bacilli > Paenibacillales > KCTC-25726 > CAZESH01. The sequence goes on along the minus strand of CAZESH010000187.1, from coordinate 4,639 downwards.
CGCAAATTCATGCGGGGCATGCTGCGGCTGAAAAATATGAAAATGCAGTGGAAAATCACGATGCTGTCCGCAGGCATTGTGCTGTTCTCGATGGTCATGGGCGGAATTATCCTGATGGGCAACATGTTCCAGCTTCACGAACGGGAGCTTGGCCAACGTTTGATGATCACGGCGCGCACAGTGGCCGAACTTCCGGAAGTAAGAAAAAGTCTGGAGGGCAACGGGCCGCGAAAAACGGAAGCGGTCAACGATATAGCGGACAAGCTGCGGGTGATCAACGATGTGACTTACATCGTGGTAATGGATATGAACCGGATGCGCCTATCGCATCCGATCGAGTCGAAAATCGGGCAAACACTGGAGAGCAAGGACGCCGATCCCTCTTTTGCCGAGCATACTTATTCGTCCAAGGTAAAGGGCGAAATGGGCACCGCGCTTCGCGCCTATGTTCCCGTGATGAATGAAAAGAATATTCAGATTGGCGTCGTCATGACCGGAGGTGTGCTTCCGGGCATTTACGACGTGATGCGGGGGATGCTCGGTTACGTTTTTATTGCCATGATCATGATGTTTTTCGGCGTTTGGGGGTCGTGGCTTTTGGCCCGCAATATCAAAAAGCAGATGTTTCAGCTGGAGCCGCAGGAAATCGCCCGCATTCTTGTCGAGCGAACCGCTGCTTTCCATGCGATCAATGAAGGGGTGGTGGCGATCGACAAACAGGAGAACATCACCATCTTTAACGATAAGGCGAAAAAAATATTCGGCATACAAAGCGAAATCACGGGAAGGAAAATTCGTGAAGTTCTGTCCGACACCCGGCTTCCGGAGGTTATTGAGAAAGACAAGCCGTTGTTGAACCAAGAGCTTGTTGTCGGCAATGCGCTGCTCTTGTCGAGCCGGATTCCGATTAAAGTCGATCGAGAAACGGTCGGCGCAGTGGCCATATTCCGTGACCGCACGGAAGTGACGCAGATGGCGGAAGAACTGACGGGAGTCAGAGCGTTCGTCGATGCATTGAGGGTTCAAAGCCATGAGCACATGAACAAGCTGCATACGATTGCCGGTTTGCTGCAGCTGGATCAGAAGGACAAGGCGTTGGAGTACTTGCTGCATGTCAAGGAGCAGCAGCAGGAGCTGTCGGGATTTTTGACGGCCCATATTCGCGATGACAGCCTATCCGGACTGCTGCTCAGTAAAGTGAGCCGCGGCAAGGAGCTCGGGATACGGGTCGTGATTGACAAAAGGAGCCATTTGGAGCGCTTCCCGGAACGACTGGACCGGCACGATCTCGTCATTCTATTGGGCAATTTGATCGAGAATGCATTTGAAGCGCTTGACGCGGTGCATGAGCGCAAAGAAAAGGAAGTTGTGGTCAGTATTGAACAAGACGATGATATATTATCCGTTCTGGTTGAGGATAACGGATGCGGGATGGATGAGGAGACGAGGATGAGAATGTTTGAAAAAGGCTTTTCCACCAAACAAAAGGTGACTCGCGGAATCGGTCTCCATTTGGTCGGCCGAATAATCGAAAAGGGCCGGGGATGGTTTGAGTGCGACACCGTTACCGGCGAAGGGACAAGCTTTGTCGTCACGTTCCCGATGACTGGAGGAATTCGCAATGGATCATAAAAATATTCGCGTTGTCCTTATCGAAGACGATCCGATGGTTCAAGAAGTCAACCGTCAATTCGTGGAAAGGGTTGAAGGATTTGAAGTCGTGGGGGTCGGTTCAGACGGGGTGGAAGGAATCGAAAAAATTCGCTCGCTTCGCCCCGATCTGGTGATTCTTGACATCTATATGCCGATGCAGGATGGTCTGGAAACACTGAGGCAGATCCGCAGCGAGCAGTTAGACGCCGACGTCATCATGATTACGGCGGCCAAAGATGTTCCGACCATACAAAATTTGCTGCGGCAGGGTGCGGTGGATTACATCATCAAGCCGTTTAAATTTGAACGAGTGAAGCAGTCATTGGAAAAGTACCGTGGATTTTATTCCAGCATGGAAGAAGGTCAGACGGTGTCGCAGGATCAGCTGGACAGAATTCTTCTCAAAAGAGAGCATGACTCCGGGCAAGACCGGGTTGATGGCAAAGAAGAGCTTCCCAAAGGGCTTAACGCCTTGACACTAAAGCTGGTGACCGGATTTTTGGCGGAGCGTCGGGATACGCTGTCTGCTGAAGAAGTGGCGGACGGGATCGGAATTGCCAGAGTGACGGCCCGGCGTTATTTGGATTACTTGGAGAAAATCGGAAAAGTGGCGTTGGATATTCAGTACGGAGGAGTCGGCCGTCCAGTCAATCGGTACCGGTTGAGACAATCCTGACTCATTCGTGCCGCTTCAAATACAAGGAGCTTGAAAAGGTGATGAAGAGAATCAGCAGGGACCCGAAGACGACACCCGTCCAACGCCAATGGTTCCAGAACAGGCTCAAATAAGTGCTCCCCAATGATCCGCCGAAATAATAGGAGATGAAATAGAGGCTTGAAGCGCTGGCCTTGGAGCCTGTGGCTTTCTGGGCCGCCCATTGGCTGGTAATGGTATGTACGAAAAAATTGCCGAAGCTTATAATCAACAAACCGGCGACAATCGCGGGAAGATTCGAAAGCAGCGTCAGCATCAGACCAAGAGCCACCACGGCAATTCCTGCTCGCATGGACAGCGTTCTTCCCAGCCTCGGCGCCAGACGGCCCGACAGCACGGATCCGGCGGTTCCCGCCAAATAGGTGATGAAAAGCATGCCGACAATGCTTGGTGGAAGCAGGAAAGGCGGCTCGCTGAGCAGGAAGGTCATGTAATTGAATACGCCGATCAAAATGAAAAAATGCAGTCCGCCGATCAGAAATGCCGGAAAAATGGCGGGATTGACCATATGACCGCCCAATGTGCGCAGCGCCTTGCCTATCCGGAAAGGCTTCGCTTCAAAATGATTCGAGGCCGGAAGCAAAAGGGCAAAAAACGCAAAGCACAATAAACCGAATACCCCGAGCGTGAAGAATGACGCTCTCCATCCCCAGAATTCGGCAACGAAGCCGCTCAGGATTCGTCCCGACATGCCTCCGATCGTATTGCTGCCAATGTAAATGCCGACGACGGTCGATATCGTCCTTGCGGGAAATTCCTCGCCGATATACGCGATCGCGATGGCGGGAAGCCCCGCCAAGAAAAATCCCTGAAGCATACGAAAGAAAAGCAGGACAGGAAAGCTGGGCGAGAGTCCCGTTAAAATTGTGGTGATCATCGCCAGCAGCATGGTCCACACCATCAAATTTTTTCTCCCGACAGCGTCGGAAAGCGGACCGAAAACCAACAGCGCCAAACTGATCGACAGGGTCGACAGCGATATCGACAGGTTCGCCGTAGACGGAGTAACATGAAAGAGGCTTGTGAACAACGGGAGCATCGGCTGCACAATGTACAGATTGGAAAAAACCAAAAATGATCCGATCCCTAAAGCGATCGTTGCCTTGATATACGCCCGGGTTCCCGGCTGCAACCTATTATCGGCTGGTTTTACAATCATTTGTGCTCATACCTCTGTTCATATTTTTCAACGGTTCCTATTGTTTAATCATGTTAGCATACGGCAGGGACTAAGGGATAATCCATTCTTTTTATCATCTCATAAAATCACTCTATGGTGCTGTCCATATCGGGGAAGCCGCTTTTTTAAAGACGGGGCTTGTGTTACAATATAGTGTACAAACGGGATTTCTGCTTTCAAAAAATGTGAGGAGCAAGACTCATGAAGTGGACACGTTTTTTGGATTTGGAACGCATCAATCGAGCGGATGAGGAAGAACTGCTGAACGAGCTGTACCGCCAAATGTTTATCGTGGCGTATTCGAAACTGAACAACAAGTCCGATGCGCTGGATATCGTTCAGGAATCCTGGCTGAAAATCCTGCAGAAGATCGACAGCCTGAAGGATCGCGAAAAGCTGTTTCAGTGGGCCAAGGTCATCGTATCCAATACGGCCGCAAACTATATGAAGAAGCGGCATTCGATCGAATTTATTCCTTACCAGCTGGAATTTGCGGAACCCGTATGGCCCGGAGCCGATCTGGAAATCGAGGAACGCTTCTTGCGGCGGGCGCTGGTAGAAGGCATATCCCAGCTTGATGATGAAACGGGACAGATGATCATCTGCAAATATTATTACGGCTGGAAGGACAAGGATATCGCCGAAGTGATGGATTTTCCCGTAGGAACCGTGAAAGCCCGTATACATAGAGCAAAGGATAGATTGAGAGTATTTTTGAGCGAGCGCGAGCAGTCTTTGATTTGAGAACTGCATAATTTCCCCCTGCCGGTCAAAAGCTAGATGAGGGCAAACATGCTCCACGCATGCCCGACCTTATCAGGCCGGAAAGGGGTGGTGAATCCGATGGCTAAAAACAGGAACAATGCTGCAAAAAAATCGAAAAATAACAATAAATACAATGCTGAGTTTGCGGAAGAAACCGCATCTGCGGCAAGCAGAAGAGCGGCCGGCAAAGAAGCGGACGAAAACACCGACAGATAGAGCCGAAAGGGAGCGTGAGCTCCCTCTTGCTGCCTGAGAAACCCTGTAAATTAAGTCTTTTTGCCGGGTGGGGGGGCATCTTCTTCCGTCGCTCTTGAAACCAGGAAATT
>CAZESH010000186.1:0-8572 GCA_964514665.1 uncultured Caryophanales bacterium | reverse complement strand
GAGTTGGATCAATTATCTGGCGAGCTCACGATCATCCTCGACGATGTTCACCTGATTGAATCTCCCGCGATTTATAAATCATTAAGCTATCTGCTGGAGCATTTACCATCCCATATCCATTTATACATGACAAGTCGCACGGAATTACCTTTTCCTACTGCCAGACTTCTGGCCAAAGGCGAGCTGCGGCGAATTACAATGCAGGATTTGCGTTTTGGACCAGAAGAAGGACTTGCCTTTTTCCGTGATACGGCGGATTTGTCCCTGACCCGTGAACAAGTCGCGAAGCTGTGCAATCAGACGGAAGGCTGGATCAGCGGATTACAGCTCGCGGCGATATCCTTGAAGCGCAGCGGGAATATTGCGGAGTCGATTCGTCAATTTAACGGTCATCAGCACCATATCTCCGAGTATTTGCTGGAGGAGGTGTTTCGACATCAAGACGAAGAGACGCGTACATTTCTGCTCCGTACCTCCATTTTAAGCCGCATGAATCATTCGCTGTGTCAGGCTGTCACAGGACAGGCGAACTGCCAGGAGCAATTGGAAAAGCTGGAGCAGGCCCATTTGTTTATCATTCCCCTGGACGATCAAGGAAATTGGTATCGCTATCATCATTTATTGTCCGATTTTTTGCAGAAGATGTTTTCCCGAAGCGAAGCTGATGAGCGGGCGAAGGCGCATGTTCATGCCGCGAATTGGCTGGAGTCCAACGGCTATGAGGAAGAGGCGGCGGAGCATTATTTGGCAGGCAAGCATTACGAGGATGTCGTTCGGGTGATAGAGAACAATCTATATACCTTCATCTACAAGAAGGTCGCTACACTCAGCAGATGGATCCTGCAATTGCCGGAAAGCTTCCTGTCCGGTCGACCGTACTTGGAGATATATTCTGTGCATCTTATGCTCGGAAGCGGGTATTGGGAGAACGTTCCCCAACGAATGGAAAAACTTAGAGATCGATATGAAGCGATGCAAATTGGAATGGATGAAGCTGAAAAAAAAGCGATATTGGGCGAGATATATGCACTTAGTGCGGTTTCGTTCTATTTGCAAAAAAATTTGGAGCGTACAGCGGACTATCTGATAAAGGCAGATCAATATTTGTCGAAAGACGGTCTTTTTCATAAAGCTGGGTACAACAAGCATTTTGGCTTGGAGGAATTCGACGACCATTTGGCATTTATCAACGACCATCACGGAACGTCTGTCTATCTGCAAAGGATGATCGAACATTGGGGACCGGGTAATGATAATCCTTATGCGGCGCCGATCTTTGCTTCGTATAGCAAACTGCTGTATGAGTGGAACCGGCTGGAAGAAGCCGAAACCTGCATGAATCAGGTGTTAAAGTCGAACGAAACACCATCCAATCCGCGGAATGTATTCCATGTCTATATTGCCGCTGCGAGAATTCTGCAAGGACTTGGCAACCCAGCCCTGGCTCAGGAATTGATGGAGCAGCTCAAGCTGCAGATCGATTCTCCTGATTATGAATTGTTTATGCGAAAGATTGAAGCGGAGCAGGCCAGGTTATCTGTGCAGGAGGGAGATATCGAATACGGCATGAAGTGGCTGCAGCGGTGCGGAATGGCGTATACGGATGAAGTCTCGCTGGACAGCGTGTCGGAGCATTTGGCTTTGGCCAAAGTGCTGGCGGCATGCGGCCGAATCGAGGAATCCCTGACTTTATCGGAAAAGCTGGTTCAGCTGCTGGTTAAAGAGGATCGTCTGCGGGACCGAATCAAACTCATCATCTTGCAAAGTATGCTTTTGCATCGAATCGGCCAGAAGGAGAAGGCGCACTTGCGGCTGGAGGCTGCTTTGCGCTTGGCTCAGCCGGAAGGGTTCATCCGCAGCTTCATCGATGAAGGCCCTGCGATGGCGGAGCTGCTGTCCGAGTATGTGCAGGCTGATTCAGGTCCTTCCGCTTTAATCGAGTATGCCGCGAGGTTGCTGCAAGCGTTCCAAATCTCGCAGCCGCTGCCGGGCAAAATCATTCAGGCACAAGTGCGCTGCTTCGGCCGGTTTCAAGCGGCGGTCGGGCAAGGAGACGAAGCTAAAATCAAATGGCGCACCTCCAAAACGGAGGAACTCATGGCCTTCCTGGTTCATCATCGGGGAGAACCGGTTGCCAAGGATCGAATTCTGGAGAGCTTGTGGGCAGATGTGGATGCGGACAGGGCAAGCGGCCTATTCAATACAACGGTCTACTATCTGCGCAAAAACCTGAGCGCAATCGGGCTCGAAGGGATCATTCAGAATGTCAGAGGCTCTTATCGAATTCAAATGAATCGGCTCAATTGCGATACCGATGAATTTCATCAATTGGTATCCGCCGGCATTCCGTTCGATAGCGGAAAGATCAAAGAATATGAAGAAAAACTGGAGAAACTTTATCAGACGGGTTATCTCGAAGGAAACGATTTTCCATGGGCTGAACAGGACCGAAGCCGTCTGGAAAGTGAGTATATCGGTATTCTGCTTCAGGTTTATGAGCATTGCGTGCAGGAGCGGGAAATTTCATCTGCGGTGAACCTGTTGAAGAAAATCCTGGCATGCAATCCGTTGAATGAGGACATTCATGCAAAACTGATTCATGCATATCTGCTTGCGGGTGATCGCGTTTCAGCGATCAAACAATATGATTGTCTTAACACTATGCTTCAAACCGAGTTAGGGATAGAACCGAAAGAGTCTGTTAAGCAATTGCTGCATCAAAAGTAGTTTTTGAGTCCGAAGAAGAGATCGCCATCATCACCGAAATATCCGCGGTATTTGAACAAAGGCCATCCCTGGTGTTCGAAAATCTGAAATATTCATGTTCTTTTTTTCGCCTTTTAAAAGGGCTAAGGGGAACCATCCACAAGTAACGATTCACGCCGAGTGGATAATCAAGCCGAATACATGATATAATATCGTCAGAATAATGTCATGCAAGTAGAAAGGGGCTGCACAGATGAATATTAAACCATCCACCACAATTAGGCAAGATTACAATGGATTTTCTAAATACTGCCATGAAATTGATGAGCCTGTGATACTTACACGCAACGGGGAGGCAGATTTGGTTGTGATGAGTCATGAAGCATTTCGACGCATGGAAGCCCGCATTAAATTACAATCCAAGCTGTTGGTAGCAGAAAAGCAAGTTGCGGAAGGAGCGGAATTACTTGATCATGATCGAGTAATCCAGAATATGCGGAGGAAGATTAATGCCGCCAAAGAATAAAGTCAAATATGCTCCAGCAGCCGTTGATGATATGGAAGAAATTTTTTCGTATATATCGCAGGATAATAATTTGGCTGCGGAGAATATGCTGGATAAGTTGGACAGCCAAATTGCACAGCTTAGCGAATTTCCCCATATGGGGTCGGTATTAGCTGAAGATGAATATACGCTAATTCAACGCGGTTACCGATTTATTGTAGTGCATCCTTATTTGGTTTTTTATAAAATTCTCGGTGATACCATCATTATTCATCGTATTCTGCATGGGCGTCGGGATTACCTTCGTGAGTTGTTTGGCTATGAGGGTCATGGCGCTGATAGATGAGTCTGACTATTTCAGGCTCTTTTATTCGTCGCCAGAGAAATTGGTGGAAAATGTTACAATTACTTTTTCGCCTTTTTGATGATACGTAGAACCGTACCACAAGTAAGGGCAAGTTTTTTGAGGAGAAACCCGCAGGAGTCTGCGTTGACTGGCATGGGTATAAGATTGGTGACAGACTTTCAATTCGCTGAGCCGCAGCCCGTTCGAGACGGAAATCTGAGATTTGGTCGTCTTCAATCATAAGCAACGGCACTCTAGACAAAATCACCCCTTTAAAGGGTGATTTTGTTCTAACTTCGGGGATTATCGGGGAATGTAAACTGTTTGCACAATTGCTAATACTCAGCTCGACGCTTTCAGAAGAGGCAACGCAATCTCTGCTAAGCTCCGAGCTTCGGTCTATGACCGGGTGTTTTTAAGAGTTTTCTATGCCGTGTTTGTTTGCAATTTGCCCGTTTTGGTTGGGCTGGCCCTTACCCTTGGCAATCAAGTCGCGCAGGCTGCCGTTAATGTATGTGCCCCAGGCATCCGAGCAAATATTGTAGCATTCGTAAGAGGGGACTAGGCCAATGTGCGTAAAGCAAACGTCTGTTTTGTCGCCATTCCTTGCGATGTCGAACACAATGTCGGTATCTTTCCACTCGCTCTTGTCCTTTACGAAGTTAAAGTAGTTGTCTGTAATGTGCCAAACAACCTTTTCACCTGGAACAAGTTCGGTGATTTTGATGGAGCAGCGGTGAATGTCTTGGTAGTGGTACTTAAATTCGCAGAGTTCGTCAGTCCTGCCTTCAATTTCTTCCGACCACCATCCGCGGACGTTGACGATGGCGGCGAAGACCTCTTCGGGGCTTTGGTCTACCGTAAATGATGTGCTGTAACTTTGATTCATGCCAGTATTCTCCTCCTTGATTTGTTGAAATGCCGGGCATCCTTCGATCAGGACTTGGCAAATTGTAATGCCACTGCCACATACTGGCGTTCGAGCGCCTTGCCTGCACCGTTTCGCCAGCTGTCTGCCAAGGGCTCTGCCATGGGATCGGGGAAGATTTCCTCTTCCCCTTTCTCCACTCCGTCGAAGACGCCTTGCGCTACGGTCTCCGGAGCGGTCTTTGGTATCCCGTCGAAGCCTCGGGTCATATCGGTGTCCACGATGCCGGTCATGACGGCATGAACGCTAATGCCCCGCCCGGCCAGGAGGCCGCGCAGCGATTGTGTCATGTTGAATACGGCCGCCTTCGAGACAGAGTAGGCCGCAACGAGCGGAAAGGGAGCGAAGGCGTTAACCGAGACATTGTTGACAATGGCTCCCTTGGAACGAGTCAACAGCGGGAGGAAGGCCTGGATCACGTCGTATGCGCCAAAGAAGTTGACGGCGAGCATCCGGTCAATCACGGCGCGATCGCTCAAATCATCGTAAGCGACGATACCGGCGTTATTGATGAGGATGTCTAGAGATTCGACTTTGCTAACGGCTTCCTGAATCTGTGCGCCGTCGGTCACGTCCAAGGTCAGGGGCGTGACACGCCCATCCGGGTGGGTGAGGGGCTGGCGTGAACCGGCATATACCCGACTCGCCCCTCTCTTCAAGGCTTCCTCGACCAGAGCCCGTCCAATCCCGCGGTTGGCCCCGGTTACCAAAACCGTCATTCCTTTGATGGTCATAAACATCCTCCTCGTGGATTATTTGCGAGAGTCCGCTTTCTAACCGGGCTGCCCTTTACCTGTTGTAATCAGGCTGCGCAAACTGTCGTTGATATAAAATCCCCAAGCACCTGAACAGTCATTGTAGCATTGGATGGTTGGAGTCAACCCGATGTGCGTAAAACGAAGTTCGGTCATGTCATCTTTCCCGGAAATTTCAAAGACAATGTCCGTGCCATTCCATTCCGTCTCGTCATTAACAAAGCTTAGGCGGCTGTCTGTAGTATGCCATACGACTTTCCGGCCGGGCTGAAATTCGGTGATCTTGTGAGTGCTGCGATGAAGATTCTTGTGGCGAAACATAAACTGGGCGCCGAGCTTGTCCGTGTCACCCTCAATTTCTTCCGACCACCATCCGCGGACGTTGACGATGGCGGCGAAGACCTCTTCGGGGCTTTGGTCTACCGTAAATGATGTGCTGTAACTTTGATTCACGCTAGTAATCTCCTCTCACTATTTGTTGACTACAAACCGAGTATAAATTATGTACTTGCAAAATGCAAGTACATAATTGCAAAATGCAAGCACAAATAGTATAATTATGCTCATGAAAAAGCGAACCTCCACCGTTTGTCCAATTGTATTTGCGCTCGACATCTGGGGCGATCCCTGGAGCCTGGTCATTCTTCGCGACGTCCTTATCCACAACAAGCGATATTACCGCGAGTTTCTTGCTTCGCGTGAGCGTATCTCAACCAATATATTGAGCGCACGGCTCCAATCACTCACTGAAGCAGGCCTGCTCGTCAAGATAGAAGGTGATTCAAACCGTGCACAAACGATGTACCGACCAACACAAAAGGCACTTGACCTGCTTCCGGTCGTTTTTGCCATTATGCACTGGGGCCTTAAATACAACCCAAATACCGATATGAGTATACCGATCATGCAGGAACTGACAACAAACGAAAAAGGGCTGGAGCAGCGTCTTTTGCAGAATTTCGACGATATTACTTCATAAAAAACCACGCCATAGTTCCTGCACTCTCAAGCCAAGAAAGTAGACGCAAACGAAGAAATTATCTATAGCGGTCTCGAAGTGACTGGGGAAATTCAACATAAGTCGGAAATAGTGGGTTTTAGCCCCTGGGGCACTCTCATCATAGAGAGTGCCCCTATATGGACACTCTCCGAACCGTCAACTTCGGAAGGTTACGGAAAGCGATCTTTCCGACAGGTAATTGAAAATGCTCTATCTGGCGACGATGGATGTCACCCGCAAATGGACGGGCCGTATCCAAAATTGGAATTGTGGACAGACCCGATCAAATTCATTGCTCCGATCGCGGGGGACCTGAATGTCGACTTCACATAATCCGAACGGACGGTTTTCTTGCTGTGGCCATTGCGGCTGTTTGAGGTGGTTTTGTTTTTAGTCTTGTTATATCAAGCAGTACATCCGAAACCGACACTCCCGAACGATTCATGGGAACGTCCTGAATATTAAGCGAAAGGACCTCAATCCCACGGGCAGGTGGGGATGAGGTCCCTTAGTGATTCAGAATTTATACATTTTTCTCTTATCCATTTCTGAATCACCTCCGATAAAGACGACTTTACAATTTCAAGTTCCAGCATTCGATCGATTTAAGCTTGGTTGTTCCGCTGCGTGAGAAGAATACGATATCCTCGTTGTCGGGATTCGGGAACATATAACCCGACATGACGAAGTCGCCTTTGTTGATGAACATCTCCATCATGCAGCGGTCCAAATAGATGTGCAATTCCAGCTCGTTCGCGTGCCGCTCTAGATCGCATACGCGTGTCCCTGAAACGAATTCCCCCGATTGATTCCTATCCAGGGTGATCGTATGATATGCTGTCGAATAAGTGATGACCGTCTTTTGAACCCCTGAGGGCGAAGTTCGGAGTTCCAGACCGAATTCGGCCGCGTCCGTATCGGTAAGATCGAACGTGCAGATGAGCTCGAGACAAGTGCCTTTAATGCCGGGGAGCGTTGTTTTTGCATCTTGTTCAATCCGGACATCGGACAACGAGATTAGATGTTGCCGCAACAATTGCAATTCTTCAACCGGATGGACCGTCAGACGGTCTCCGGCAACCCGCAGCTCTCTCGGCAAGGTCATGGAGCCGGCCCACATTTTGTCCGCATTCTTGGGCATTCTCATCCAGCCGAACAATATTCTTCTCCCTTTTCCATCCTCGAATGATTGGGAAGCGTAAAAATCGAAGCCGAGATCCAGTTTGTGAAATTCGCCGTGCGAGAAGTCAAGCGATTGATCATCCAACCGTCCCATATAGTAGCCCGAGATGTTCGGCTGGTCCGGCCATCCGATCCCTTGCGGCGAAAAGGCAAGAATGTCTTTGCCCTCCGATGTGAAGAAATCGGGACATTCCCACATATATCCCATGCCGCCTTTGCTTTCGCCGAAAACTTTGACATATTCCCAACGAATCAGGTCGTTTGAGCGATACAATAAAATTTTGCCGTTCTGCCCCAGACGATTCCCGACCAGCATATACCAAACGCCTTGGCGGAAAAATACGTTGGGATCGCGGAAATGGTTGTCTTGCCCGATGCCGGCGGGAGGGTGCTTGATAATCGGATTTGCTTCCGATTTTTCGAAATGAATGCCGTCCTCGCTGACAGCGACGCACTGCTGCTGCAATAGATCGTCCGGAAGACCCGGCGGCACGGTGAAGATGTTCGCTGTATAGAACAGGTACAGTTTCCCTTCATGGACGGCGGCTCCTCCGGAAAAACAGCCGTCACGGTCATAGTCTTCACTGGGAGCCAGTGCAATGGGAAGGTGTTCCCAATGGACCAAATCTTTGCTTTTCATATGCCCCCAATGAATTGTTCCGCTTTCCCACTGCTTAGGCGCGAATGGATTGTGCTGATAAAACAAGTGGTATTCATCATGAAAGTAAACCAGCCCGTTCGGATCGTTCATCCAGTTCACCGGCGCATGGGCATGGAATGCCGGCTTGTGCGGATCATAGCCGAGTCGTTCCGCCGCCTTGCTCAAGGCCTGGTTGGCCGCTTCCAGTTTTTGTTGATGAGTGTTCATTGCAGGATCCTCCGTTGATGATCTGATTTATACCTCAACTACTTGGCCTGCATGGGGCCATATGACTTCTTTCGAAAAAATCTGCCGCGCACGTACAAGCGATTCTTCGATGTAAGACGTTCTGCCGTGAACCAGACACAGCTTGTCTACTCCTGCGGTTTCAGCTACACGCGCAGCGTCCATGGCGCTGGAATGGGCGGGCGGATTGTCCGGTTCGACTTCCTGGGCGCCAAAGCTGGCTTCGTGTATCAGCAAAGAGCTTCCCTTCACATGCTCCAGGAT
>CAZESH010000185.1:0-8597 GCA_964514665.1 uncultured Caryophanales bacterium | reverse complement strand
CGGTCAGCCAGCGTTTCAAATCGATGCCCGAATGGAACAGGGTTTGCAGAATATGGTCGGGAATGCCCCGCTGCCGCATTTTATCCAAAATGCGCCCGGAATTGAGTCCGGTCATGCCGCATTCATAGTGGCCCACCACCATCACTTCGTCCGCATTCAGTTCATAGATGGCGACGATAATGCTGCGCATCACGTTGCCGAAAGGCTGGGTAACGATGGCTCCTGCATTCTTGATGAATTTGGCGTCGCCGTTGCGGAGATTCATCGCTTTCGGCAATAGCTCCAGCAGACGGGTATCCATGCAGGAAACAACCACGATCTTCTTGTCCGGAAATTTGGTGGTAATGAATTTTTCGTATTTTTTGTTCTCAACAAACGATTCATTATAGCTGATAATATCCGATAGTATGCTCAATTTTGAGGTTACCTCCATTTATCCTCACCAGGACGTGTCGAGAGTCTGAAAGTGGATAGATTCTATTTTAACAAATTTTCATCGTAATCAAAAACAGTTTCATAAAAGAGATAGGGGAGAAATCGAATGAAGATGATCCGAAACACGGTAATAATGCTCGCAATGATTTCATTGCTGGCGCTTGCTGGGGGATGTGCCAAAAAAGACAATGCCTCGGACCAGAATACGGGGCAAGCCGATTACAAAGCCAAAGCGTTTACGGCAGCGTTGATGGCCGAGGACAAATGCAACATGCTGTTTGCCAAATCAACCGATAAGGACGGCAATCCGATTTTGACGGTTAAGTCCCGAGACGAGGCCGAGAAAATCCTCAACGGTTATATGGATCAGGCTTTGACGGCGAAGGTGCGTACCCATTATCTGACCGGTCAAAAATCCGAGGACAGCCTGATCGCAAGTAAGGATGCTTTTTTCAAAACAGGGCTATTGAGCCAAAGGATTGCGGATGTTGCCTTTTCGGGCAGCGAAAACGATGTGACGATCAAAACAAAGGGCAATGCCACCTATGAAGTGAAGAAGATGAATGATAAATACGTACTGGCCAATTTTTCAGAATAAAGCTTCAACGAAAGAGGGGCTCTGCCGTTTCCCGAGAAATTTCGGGAGGGGCAGGAGCTCCTTTTTTTTGTTTCTGTTCCTGTGATACGATGGATCAAAGAAGGGGGCTGAGAACAATAGACGGAATCATCTTGCTGGGAACGGGGGACTCCATGGGAGTGCCGAGAATCTACTGCGATTGCGGAGTGTGCGGGGAAGCGAGGCAATCAGGCAGCAACCGCCGCTTTCGTTCCTCCGCGCTGGTGGAAAGCGGCCCGCATCGCTTTCTGCTTGATTGCGGTCCGGATTGGCTGCAGCAAATGGAAAACCTGAATTTAAGAGCATTGGAGCATGTTCTGGTCACGCATGCGCACCACGATCATATTGCCGGACTGCCGGAATGGGCGGATGCCTGCAGATGGACCGGGAAGACGGGGCATGTTTATGCGCCGTCCGATGTGCTGCAGACCATCAATCGGCAGTATCCATGGCTGGAGCGGCATCTGCGCTTTCATTCCATTTATTCCTATCAGTCCTTTTTCGGCTGGGAGCTGACGGCCTGGAAGGTCAATCACGGCAAAAACGGCTATTCCTATGCCTATAAATTTGAAAAGGCCGGTTACCATTGGGTATACTGCCCCGATTCGATCGCATTGAACGAGGCAGAGCAGGCGCCGATGCGAGGCGTGCAGCTGCTGATTCTGGGAACGTCCTATTATAAGGAAGAATATGAGACGGCAGGCAGATCGGTCTATGATATGGTGGAAGCGCTCGAATTGGTCGAACAGCTTCAAGTGGAGCAAGCGGTATTCACACATATGTCGCACGGTATCGACGCAAACCGCGGATATCCGCTTCCGGGCCATGTCTGCATCGGGATACAGGGCGAAATCATTCCTCTCGGGTTTTAAGAGTACAAACCTCCGCCGATTTATGCTATTTTGGAAGAAGGATTAATTTGGCTTGGGGGAGCGTGTGCAGATGATGAAGATTTTTCACTTGAAACGTTTGATCGAACAGGTCGAATGGGTGGATCCGCCGGCAGGCACCTTGATCGCCCTTTTTCCGACAGAGGGACGCAAATTCAAGATGGGTGCACAGCTCACTGTAAAGGAAATGCAAGCGGTCGTCTTCATGAGCGAAGGGAAAACCGCCGATATGTTCCATCCCGGAAGATACTATCTGAATCCGGATAACCTGCGCGAATTGGGACATATCCGTTCTTGGACAGCGGGGCATTCGGAGCCTTTTTCTGCCGATTTATTTTTCGTCAGCAGCGGCGTGATGGCCGCCCAGCGTTGGTCAACGAATAACCCGGTCACTTTTCACAGCGCGGATTTGGGTGATGTCACCGTTTGGAGCGAGGGTGTTTTTTCCTTCCGGATTGTCGATCCGGGCAAGCTCCTGACCCATATTTTCAAAAGCAATCAAATTTATGATACGGACTATTTAAAAGGACACTTTAAAAGTCTGGTTCAGCTCGGCTTTGCCAATTTCCTTAAAAGTGCCGCGCCCTCCTTGGCGGCATGGATGATGCAGATTGAGGATTTGAGCGAGCAGGCGGCGGAGACGATTGAAAAACTGTTTCTCCCGCTCGGGGTCGAGCTATCCGCATTTACTTTGGAAGGCATCGAATTTCCGGAAGAGATTGAAGAGAAGCTCGAACGATATATGATTTACGGAACCAAGGGCAGCGAAGCCGCGCCTGCGGCCGAGGCAGCTCCGCTTATAGAGCGGGATGAGCAGCAGTCTGCAGTCCTGTCCGCAGAACAAGCAGTCGACGAAGAAGAGCAGCTTGCCAATTGCCTGCAATGCGGCGGACGATTGAAAGCCGACTATAAATTCTGTCCGGATTGCGGGACGGAGCGGACAAACGAGAAAAAACGTCCGGAATGTGCGGAGTGCGGCTATACTTTGGATGATGGAATGAATTTTTGTCCGCAATGCGGCGGACAGATGATGCAGCAGGCTGATCCCCAATCTTGATTTCCGCCGAGCCGGCTACTGAGCTACGGCTTGACTCCAAAAAAATGAATGGCATTGTTGTTGAACTCATCTACATAAGCGTTCAGATCCATGCCTTTTCTGGCATCCATCGCATAAATGTTCATTTGATTGATGAAATCGCGGTTGGCGGATATATGCACTTCCCTTACATAAGGCACGGCCTTGCGCATCTGCAATGCGATTTTTTGCTTGAGCTCATGGGCGATTTCTTCGTGATCGTATACCGTAAAATAGGAATTGGTGTCGGTGGCAAGCTTGTTGGGATCCGCATACTGGTTAGTCGAATATGGATCGAACAGCCCCAAATTACTGCCGGTGTTGTCAGTTTCTGATCGCGTTCCTTTTCCTTTTGTTCCGGTCCCCGTGTAATCGAGCATGATGGCGACATAGGCATTTTTGTCGGTCAGCATCACAATCGACGTTGCAATTCCGGGCAGCCGTTCAATCATGGAGGAAAGATCTTGGCGAAATTGAAGCTCATGGTTATTGTGGTTTATCCCGCCTTTTTCCTGCAGTCCATACATTTTGGGCTGCTGATTTAATTTTCCCACTTGGCTTCCGTAATTGTTCCCGCTCTGCTCGTACTGCTTTTTATAATTGCAAGCCGAGAACGAAACAGTGAGGATGCAAAGCAGTGCAACCGCCTTGCCGATCTGCCGCAGGAAGCTTCCTTTCATCTTTGGGTCCCCCTTAAAATTTGATTTGCTTATGCTTAGGATTGTTGTTCTGCGATGAATTATGCACGCACGGAAGAGTAAACTGCATAATTCACCGGGAATTTGGTAATAACCTAACAAGAGTAAATGAATGACAGCCGGCAAACGGAGTATTCCGTTGTCAAATGACAAAAATGTTACGAAATTGTGAAAAAATCACCGCATTTCATGGGCCTTTTAGAACATTTTGTGAACTTTCCACTGAAGATTGACAAAAAACTTTAACGAATTTATAGTTATTAAAGTGACTGTTTAGATTGACATAAAAGAGCTTTCGTGATAGCAAAACAAGCGACATTGCAGCGTATGCAGACGGAAAACATGGAAGTGGGGTTGATGTAGGATGGGTAAGAAATGGACATGGCGACTAGTCCCCTTGTTTGCGGTTTTGGCACTGATGCTTTCGGGTTGTCAGGGAGCTCTGAACCCTCAGGGTACGAATGCGAAAGACCAGTTTTGGCTGATTCAGCTGGCTTTCTACATAATGATTTTGGTTCTTCTTGTAGTATTTGTACTTTTCTTCTACGCTATCATTCGCTATCGCAAACGAAAAGGCCAAACCGGTTATCCGAAGCAGGTGGAAGGCAATCACAAATTGGAGGTTATATGGACCGTAGTTCCTTTCCTTCTTTTGATGATATTGGCCGTCCCGATGATAATGCTCACCTTTACCTTGGCCAAGGATACGAGCAAAGACAAAGATGCCATTCATGTCAAGGTAACGGCGCATCAATTTTGGTGGCAGTTTGAATACCCCGACCTGAAAATCAACACGGGCAACGACTTGGTCATTCCGGCAGGCAAAACCATTTCGTTGGAAATCGTTTCGGCGGATGTTGCGCATTCCTTCTGGGTGCCGCAGCTGACCGGCAAGATGGACGCCATTCCGGGAATCACCAACAAAATGTATTTCACCGCGGATAAGCCGGGTGTATACAAGGGAAAATGCGCAGAGCTTTGCGGAGCTTCCCATGCGTTGATGGACTTCAAGGTTGTGGTTAAAAGCGAGGCTGATTTCACGGCTTGGGCGGATCACCTTAAGCAGCCGGCAGTCCTTGCCGCCGATGCAAAGCAGGGCGAAGAAATTTTCAAGAACAAATGTATCCAATGTCATGCTGTTGATCCGGGCCAACCCGGTTTGGGACCGAATCTCGCCGGATTCGGGTCGCGCGAAACCGTTGCCGGATTCAGGCCGAGAACGGATGAATGGATAAGCAAGTGGCTGAAGGACCCGCAGGCTGTCAAACCGGGAACCCTCATGCCCAACGTAGGCTTGACAGACAGTGAAGTAACCAGTCTCGTGAAGTATTTGCAAGAGCAAAAATAACAACAGCAATGACATACCTTAGGGAGGTTAAAGCCTTGTCACATGAGGTGAAAAGATATCGTGGGCTGATGGATTGGCTTACGACGGTGGATCACAAGAAGATTGCCATATTATATCTTGCAGCAGGCGCATTCTTTTTCGTGATCGGGGGAATTGAAGCGATTTTGATTCGCATTCAATTGATTGTTCCGGAGAATACCGCGGTTTCTGCCCAAGCCTTTAATGAATTGGTTACAATGCATGGGACAACAATGATCTTCTTCGCTGGAATGCCACTCGTATTTGGGTTTATGAACGCGGTCGTTCCTTTGCAAATCGGTGCGCGGGATGTTGCTTTTCCGTTCGTCAACGCATTGGGTTTTTGGTTGTTTTTTTTCGGAGGAATATTATTGAACATCAGCTGGCTGCTGGGCAGCGTGCCGGATGCAGGATGGACTGCGTATCCACCGTTGGCCGGTCCGACCTTCGGGCCGTTGGGAATCAACTATTATGTGCTGAGCTTGCAGATTGCCGGATTGGGCACATTGATCGGCGGCATCAATTTTCTGGTGACCATCGTCAATATGCGAGCGCCGGGAATGTCCTTTATGCGAATGCCGCTGTTTACTTGGACCGCATTTGTTACCTCGGCGATTATCCTGTTTGCCTTTCCGGCGATTACCGTCGGTTTGGTTCTGCTGATGTTTGACCGTTTGTTCGGAGCGAATTTCTTCGAGGTTGCCAATGGCGGCAATCCCGTATTATGGCAGCATCTGTTTTGGGTTTTCGGGCATCCTGAAGTATATATCCTGATTTTGCCGGGCTTCGGCATTATTTCCGAAATTGTCGCGACCTTCTCCAGCAAGCGCTTGTTCGGCTATAGTTCCATGGTGTTCGCTACCGTACTGATTGCTTTCCTGAGCTTCATGGTATGGGCGCATCATATGTTTTCCGTGGGTTTGGGACCGGTGGCGAATGCACTGTTCGGAGTGGCCACGATGCTGATTGCGGTGCCGACCGGAATCAAGATCTTTAACTGGATATTTACACTGTGGGGCGGCCATATCCGCTTTACGACGGCCAACCTGTTTGCGACTGCATTTATTCCGACTTTCGTCATGGGCGGCGTTACCGGTGTCATGCTGGCGGTTCCTCCTGCCGATTATCAGTTTACGGACACGTATTTCGTCGTGGCGCATTTCCACTACGTCATCGTAGGAGGACTCGTACTTGGATTTTTGGGAGGTCTTTTCTATTGGTATCCCAAAATGTTCGGCCGCATGTTGCATGAAGGATTGGGGAAATGGACATTCTGGCTGTTTTTTATCGGTTTCCATTTGACCTTTTTCATTCAGCATTTTCTTGGATTGCAGGGTATGCCGCGGCGTGTGTTTACGTACTTGAAGGGGCAGGGCTGGGATACGGAAAACTTCATCAGCACGATCGGTGCACTCTTTATGGGAGTTGCAGTCATTCTGTTACTGGCCAATATAATTATTACCCACATGAAACCAAAGGAAGCCATGGACAACGATCCGTGGGACGGACGTACGCTGGAATGGGCCATTCCTTCTCCGCCGCCTGAGTACAATTTTGCGCAAACTCCTCTTGTTCGCGGACTCGATGCGCTGTGGGTGGAGAAAGAAGCGGGCAATAAAACGATGACGCCGGCCGAACCGGTCGGACCGATTCACATGCCTTCGCCTTCGATCCTGCCGTTTGCCATGTCCGTGGGATTGTTCATAGCTGGCTTCGGTTTCATGTATCACGACGTTGATTTTTCCAACAGCTTTGTCAAAATGATTTTCCATAACTATATCATCTCGGGTATCGGAATGGCCATTACGCTGATCTCCATGCTGCTCCGATCGCTATACGATGATCACGGTTTTCATATCGAACCTGAAGAACTTCAGGAAAAGGGGGTCAAGGCATGAGCAGTCACGCAGATATTCACGGACATGGCGCAGTGCTGCCTGACGAACCTGAAAAAGCGACACTGGAAGGCCGCAACAAGATTCTTGGTTTTTGGTTTTTCCTAGGCGGTGAATCCGTGCTTTTCGGATCGCTGTTTGCAACCTTTATCGCGCTTAGGGACCAAACGTTATCCGGGCCAACCGGAAAAGAATTGTTCGAGCTTTCGATGGTAGCCATTGCCACATTCATCCTGCTAACCTCGAGCATGACCAGTGTGCTGGCCGTACAAGCCATGCACAGGCATGACAAAAAGGGAATTCAGCTTTGGCTGCTGATTACCGTATTGTTGGGGCTTGCTTTTCTAGGATTGGAAATTTATGAATTCAATAATTATGTTGCCGAAGGAAACGGATTTACAACAAGCGCGTTTAGTTCGTCGTTTTATACGCTTGTCGGTTTTCACGGCGGTCACGTTTTGTTCGGTGTGATCTGGATTTCGCTCTTGATCATGCAGCTTTCCAAAAAAGGCTTGACGGTGGTGACGGCTCCCAAAATTTATGTCGCCGCTTTGTATTGGCACTTTGTCGATCTCGTGTGGGTGTTTATCTTCACGGTAGTTTATTTGATGGGAAAGGTGGGCTAATCGTTGGATTCCAATCATTCCTCAACGCATCAAGTAAAAAGACAGAAAGCGCACGAAGGGCCGAAAAATCATTTTCTTGCTTTTGCCCTTTCCATTGTGCTCACGATTCTCGCTTTCATTACGGTCGGGTATAAGGATCAGTTTGACCCTACCTTCGTTTGGGGCTTTCTGATCATCCTCGCTATTTTACAAGCGATGGTACAGGTTATTTTCTGGATGCATCTTAAAGACAGAGGCCACATGCATCAGAGGGTATTTTTGGCAGGTGGCGCTTTCGTAGCTTTAACTGTGATTATAATGGGCGTTTATTGGGTATGGTGGTAAGATTTTAAAATTCATAATGAACGGGGGACCAACAGCGATGTTGTCCCCTGTTTTTGGCTTAAACGTAATTGTGTCTTTTCTATGACGGAGGCAACCAGTATCGGCAATCAACAGGAAGGGGGCAACACTAATGCTGGGTTTGGAATATTTTGATTTTCAGGCGCTTTGGAGTCCGGTTTTTATCGGCTGGATGATTCTCATATCCGTCTTGTATTTGCTGGCAGTAGGTCCGCTGCGCATGAAATTTGCAAATTCACAGCGTGTGGCTGTCGGCAAGAAGTTGTGGTTTCTGTCTGCAATTGCGTTATACTATTTGGTAGAGGGCGGCCCGTTTAATCTGCTTGGACATTTGATGTTCAGCGTGCACATGTTCAATATGGCGATAGCTTATCTGGTCGTACCGCCCATGATTTTATTGGGATTGCCCGGCTGGCTGCTGCTGCCGTTTCTTGAACTGCGTATAGTCAAGCCGGTGTTTCGTCTTTTGACGAATCCGATCGTTGCGCTGCTTACGTTTAACGTGCTGTTTTCGTTGTATCATATGCCCGATGTAATGGATTTTACAATGACCCATTATTCCGTGCATACGCTGTTCCACTATATTTTGCTGTTTAGCGCCTTTATGATGTGGTGGCCGATCGTGGCTCCCGTTCCGCAGCTGGAGTACTTGTC
>CAZESH010000184.1:0-8599 GCA_964514665.1 uncultured Caryophanales bacterium | reverse complement strand
GACAAAGGCCGAGCTTCTTGCAATTAAAAATTCCCCGCAAGAAATAGAAGATCGCTTCTATAAAGAACTGGATTTCGGAACCGGAGGGCTGCGCGGCGTCATCGGAGCCGGCAGCAACCGGATCAACCGTTATACGGTCGGCAAGACCACACAGGGTTTGGCCGACTATTTGCACGAAGCGCATAACGGAAAGGAAGCGCCATCGGTGGTAATGGCCCATGATTCACGGCGGATGTCGCCCGATTTTGCTTTGGAAGCGGGTTTGGTGTTGGCGGCCAACGGCATCCGCGCCTTCTTGTTTGAGTCGCTTCGCACCACCCCGGAGCTTTCTTTTGCGGTTCGTCATCTGCAAGCTTCCGGCGGCATTGTGATCACGGCAAGCCATAACCCGCCGGAATATAACGGTTATAAAGTGTACGACCAAAACGGCTGCCAGCTGGTGCCCGATTCGGCGAAACGGTTGACTGCGAAGATTCGTGCGGTGAGCGATCTTGCCAGCATCAAGCGAATCGAACGGAAGCAAGCGGAAGCCTCCGGGCTTTTGCGCTGGATCGGCCAAGAGGTCGATGGGGCTTTCGTCCAAGCGGTGATGGCGGCAAGCCCGAACAGGGAATTTGTTCGCACCCGCGGCAGCGAGCTGAGTATCATTTATACGCCGCTGCATGGTGCGGGGAATATCGCGGTTCGGCAGACGCTGGCGGCAAGCGGGTTTTCCGATGTAACGGTCGTAGCGCAGCAGGAACAGCCCGATCCCGAGTTTTCAACCGTCAAATCCCCCAATCCGGAAGAAAGGGATGCCTTTCAACTGGCGATTGAATTGGCGAATCAAAAGCATGCCGATATCATTATCGGCACGGATCCGGACTGCGATCGGATGGGGGCCGTTGTACGAAACCGATCGGGTGAATATGAAATTTTGACGGGCAATCAATCCGGCGCCTTGATGATCCATTATATTGCCGATCGATTGAAGGCGCAAAACAAGCTCCCGCAAAACGGCACAGTGATCAAAACGATCGTGACGAGCGAGCTGGGAGCGGAAATTGCCCGCAGCCACGGTCTGACCACCATGGACACGCTGACCGGGTTTAAATACATTGGCGAAAAGATGACGCAGTTTGAACAAAGCGGAAGTCACAGCTTCATTTTCGGATATGAAGAAAGCTACGGTTACTTAGGCGGCAGCTATGCCAGGGATAAAGACGCGGTCTATGCTTCCATGCTGATATGCGAAGCGGCTTTGTACTACAAGAGCCAAGGCTTGACGTTAGTCGATGTGCTGGAACAACTCTATGACGTCTACGGTCACTATATGGAGAAGCTAGTCTCCCGTACATTAAAAGGCAAAGACGGCGTCGAGCAAATGAACGTGATGATGGATCAATGGCGCAGTCATCCGCCGGATCAAATCGGCGGCGTAAAGGTTGTCCGTTCGCTGGATTACCTGCAGAAGATCGATGGCTTGCCGGAGGAAAATGTTCTGAAATTTATTTTGCAAGACGGATCTTGGATCTGCCTTCGTCCCTCGGGTACGGAACCGAAAATCAAGCTCTATTTTTCCGTATGCAGACCTTCAAAGGCGCAATCCGAACAAACGCTGGAAGAAATCACGCGAGATGTGCTATCCCGAATCGATTAGGAGTTGGAACCCTTGCTCAACCTGTATCGCAAATTGAATAAAACGGCGTTTTTGATCGTCTGGATGGTCGTCTTGCTTGGGGCTTTAGCGGCCCTTCCTTTAGCCTTCAACAGGATCGAGACCGAGCGCTCCTCGGATAATGTGTCCTTTGTGTTTGATTATCATGATCTGCTGCAGATCGCCCAGTATAAGTCCGATCCTCAAGCCTATATCCATGACCAATTGGTCGGAATGAAGCAAGCCGGATTTAATGCCATGGCCGTGTATGAAAGCACACTCAGCGATCTGCACTTGAATGGAAGAATCGAAGTATACAATAGCCGGGATATAGCGTTGATGACCAATGCGAAGCAGATGCCCCAAGATAACAGCACCTATGTGCTGTTCAGCGACAGCGGGGCCAAAGACGCGATCTCACCGTTAATCCGGCAGGGTTTTGCCGATTACGGGGTTGCGGTTAATGACTGGTCGTTTCAAGGCAAACAGGGATTGACGATTGCCATGCCTACTGAGGAAAGCGAGATGAAACCGCTCGACCCCGATCCTTTGACGATGCAGAATTTGCATGATCTCGGCTTTCAAATCATTCCGCGTTTGTCCGATGCGCGTCCCTTTAATCAGGCCCATATGAATGATCTGTTGGCTGGTTTTGAACGGCAGCAGATCAAATGGCTGCTGTTCACAGGCGACCGTGTGACCGGAGTTGGCGAGGATGGAAAAATGACCGATCTGCCGACCATGGCCGAGCTGATGAAGCGGCACGGAATCGGCGCGGTTGTGATTGAACCGCTGAGCTTAAAAGTTGCGCAGCAGGGCATAGAGAAGCTTTCTTACCTGCTTGGCTACAACGTGGTTCGGCTCCACTCCGTTTTGGAGAACGAAGCGTCGACCGATCCCGTCACGCTCTCCGACCGTTATGTGCTTGCCGTTACCGATCGCAACATCCGCATGATCTATCTGAATGCAGATGCCAAAAAGGATCCTTATAAAGCGGCGATTACCGATCCGATCGATAATTTGGAGCAAAGCCTGACAGGTCCGGACGGTGCCGAGCAAAGGCTGGAAAGCATGGGCTATAGCATCGCTTCGCCCAACCCGTTCACGTTTTATCATTCTTCCTTTGATAAGCCGCTGAGGCTGATTGCTGCCACCGGCGCGGTGGCATTGATCGCTCTGACCATCGCCGAATTTTTCCCGCTGACGCTTTTGATCTTTTTCATCCTGGGGCTGATAGGCTCCGCAGGTCTGTATGTCGTCTCTTCAACCTTGCTCGTGCAGGCGTTGGCCTTGGGCGCGGGGGTCAGCGCGGCAAGCTTGTCGGTGATCATGGCGATCAGAAGAATTTTATCCCGCCCTGTCGGGGATACTGGTTTTAATCGCGGATTTTGGCAAGCTGTCGGTCTATTCTTGCAATCCGTGCTCGTTTCTCTGATGGGAGTGCTTCTTATCGTCGGGCTGCTCAATCAGGCTCCGTATATGCTGCAGCTGAACCTATTTCGCGGTGTCAGCCTGCTGCACGTCCTGCCGATTATGATCATCGGATTTTACGTGCTGTTTTTTGCGGAAGGCTTTTCCTTGCAAAAAGGGATTTCCAAGATCAAGCGGCTGCTGTTTATGAATATCACCCTGCTGTGGGTTGTGCTTGCCGGCCTTTTTGGCCTTGCGCTGCTCTTTTATATGTCGCGAACAGGAAACGCCGGACATACGCTGCCCTTTGAAAGGGTATTTCGCTCCTATCTGGAGAATACGCTTGGGGTTCGTCCGCGTACGAAAGAGTTCTTGTTTGCTCATCCTATCTATATCCTGGGCGCCTTTATCGCCTTCAAATACCGCCAAGCCCTGTATTTGTTCGTCATTGGCGTGATCGGACAGCTTTCGATTCTGGACACGTCGGCGCATATCCATACGCCGCTGTTGATTACGCTGACGCGAATTGTTTATGGCGTGTTGGGCGGCATTGTCATCAGCCTGATTTATATTGCCGTATGGCGACTGGCGGAGAAATGGTGGAACAAATGGAAGATCAAGCTCGTACAATCGTAATCTCGGGGTATTACGGATTTGGCAACAGCGGGGACGAAGCGGTGCTGCAGTCCATGCTTGCCGCTTTGCAGCAAGCTTCGCAGCAATCCGGCATCCGGCTTGAGCCGATCGTGCTTTCCTCGCGTCCGCAATGGACCGAGCGAATGTATGGCGTGCGCGCCGTTCATCGCATGAAACCGGGGAAGATTATCGAGGCGATCCGGCAAAGCGAGGGTTTGATCAGCGG
This sequence comes from uncultured Caryophanales bacterium, assembly GCA_964514665.1. Lineage (GTDB taxonomy): Bacteria > Bacillota > Bacilli > Paenibacillales > KCTC-25726 > CAZESH01. The sequence continues at coordinate 4,691 of CAZESH010000184.1, read as the reverse complement.
CGGCGGCAGCCTGCTCCAAGATGCAACCGGCTTGAAAACCATCCCGTATTATCTCGGCATCATACAACTTGCGCAATGGATGCATAAGCCTGTTTTTATTTATTCACAGGGCATCGGGCCGATCCACCGTCGCATATTCCATCCCTTCATCCGAACTTTATTTCATAAGAGCGCTTATGTATCCGTAAGGGACGATGAGTCCAAGGCGTTGTTAACGAAAATCGGCGTTCATGAACAAGAGGTGGAGGTGGTGCCGGACCCCGTCATGGGATTTTTGCCGTTGCAGCTGTCTGAACAAATTTCATCAGCCGGGGAGCTGCCGCTGATCGGCGTATCGGTACGCTTTTGGCGGCAGGACCGCAGCGAGTTGGAAGGGCTGGCGCAAGCATTGGGAACAATTGCTGCGCATATGCCCGCGCGCATTCGCTTTTTGCCTTTTCACCAGCCCGAGGATACCGAGGCTTCGCGTTTTGTCATGGAGCGGCTGCCCGCTGAAGCGCTGAAGCATGCGCATATCGTCACCGACGTCGAATCCCCCCTGGCCATGATCGGCCAGGTGGCCGAGTGCCAATTGCTGATCGGCATGAGGCTGCATGCCTTGATTTATTCGGCGACGCAGTCGGTGCCGCTGGTCGGTATCTCTTATGATCCCAAAATTGATCGCTTTTTAAACCGGCTCGAGATGCGGCCTGCTGCGAATACAGATCGTTTCGATGTGCAGAGCGTTGCCCGGCAAAGCCTTCAATTGCTGAGCGAGAGCGGGCGATGGAAGCGGGAAAAGGCCGATTTGATTGCGGCAATGAGACAGAAATCCCATACACCTGCGCAACAAATTATCAGGCTGTTGCGTACATAATGGGGAGAGGAATAATATGAACAAGTTTCCAAATGTGTCAACTGTAGAAATATTCGGCGTTCCGTTCTCAAAATTGGGAATGACGGACACGGTTGATTTGTGTACGAGGATCGTAAAAGAAGGCCGTCCTTGTCAGATCATAACGGGCAATCCGATCATGCTGATGGCGGCGCTTGAGAATCCCGCATATATGGAAGTAATGAAGAGGGCGGAGCTGATTGTTCCCGATGGAACAGGCATCGTTTGGGCAGCGGGGAAGATCGGAAATCCGGTTGCAGAGAGAGTTCCCGGATTCGATTTGATGCACCGGCTGTTTGAACGCAGCGTAGAAAAAGGCTGGAGGGTTTTTCTGCTGGGATCCTCTAAGGAAGTGATTCAAGCGGCAAGAGACACTCTGGTCAAAAGCTATCCCGCTTTGCAGATCGCGGTCATTCACGATTGTTTCTTCGGCTCGGACGGCGATGTGCAAGTGATTGAAACGATTCGCAAGGCCAACCCCCAGCTGCTTTTTGTCGGCCGCTCCGCTGTCACGCAGGAGCCCTGGATCGACAAGTTTAAGCAAGAGCTGGGCGTTCCCTTGATGATGGGAGTCGGGGGAAGCTTTGATGTGATTTCGGGCAAAATAAAGCGTGCCCCGAGCATTTTGCAGCAAATGCGGTTGGAATGGTTTTACCGGCTTTTACAGGAGCCTTGGAGGTACAAGCGTATGCTTGCGCTTCCGAAATTCGTCGTAAGAGTGATGCGGGAACGAGATAAGCTGCAAGAACAATGAAATTGATTTTGAAAATCATCTGAAAAAGATCAAAAAGCGGAAAAAACCATAAAAATCGGCTGTGGTGTTTATTTTCAAGTGAGCGTATAATTGGACTCCGTAGAGAAAAAAGGAGTGGAGAAAAACAACCATGATTTATCTGTATATTTTCGGGTTTATAGCGGCATTGGCGATTTCCGTGATCATGACCCCTTTTATCAAGCAGTTTGCGATATGGGTCAAAGCGGTCGATGCGCCGAACGAAAGAAAGGTGCATACGCGGGTCATGCCGCGATTGGGCGGGTTGGCGATTTTTGCCGCTTTTGCCGGAGGATTCATTATCATGCTGCCAGTGTTGGATGCGATCAAGGCCGAGGCGGCGTGGGGACTTTTAATCGGCGGAGCGATCGTCGTATTGACCGGAGCTTTGGATGACCGCTTCGAGCTTTCACCGAAGCTTAAGCTGCTGGGCATCATCGTTGCCGCTAGCGTCGTTGTCGCTTTCGGTCTGAAGGTCGATTTGCTCAACCTGCCGTTTGGCGGACAATCGGTGGCGCTGCAGTGGCTGAGCATCCCGATTACGATCTTCTGGATTGTCGGGGTAACCAATGCGATCAATTTGATTGACGGTTTGGACGGTTTGGCTGCAGGGGTGTCGGGAATATCCACCTTGACGATTCTTGTGCTGGCCGTGATGATGGGCAATGTGACGGTTATTTTGTTAAGCGCGGTATTGCTTGGCAGCATCCTCGGGTTTTTATTCTTTAATTTTCATCCCGCAAAAATATTTATGGGTGATTCCGGGGCGCTGTTTTTGGGGTTCAGTATCGCTACACTGTCCATTCTTGGTTTTAAACAGGCAACGATGGTATCGTTTATTGTACCGCTGCTCATTATCGGCGTACCGCTTTCCGACACGTTCTTTGCGATTGTTCGGCGCAAACTGAACAAAAAGCCGATTTTTATGGCGGATAAGGGCCATCTCCATCATTGCTTGCTGCAATTGGGACTGAGCCACAAAAAGACGGTTTTGTCGATCTACGCGATTTCCATTGTGTTCGGAAGCTTTGCCGTACTGTTGTCTCAAGCTTCGCAGTGGATGGCAGTCGTACTTACCTTTATTATCCTGCTTGTTCTTGAGGTGGGTGCGGAAGCAATCGGGATTTTCAATAAGAAGAAACCGCTCATTCGCTTTTTATATCGCTTGTCGGCTGCGCGTAGAATAAAGTAAAAGCGATGGCTGGAGCGCACGTGAATGAAACTAAACAGGGATGGCTTTCCGGCGAATGCCTAATCGGCTGCTGAAGAAGCCATCCCTTTTTGAGCATTCATTCAATGCCGAAATTGAAGTTTTTTTACGTGAATCAGGTATAATAATGACGAGGTGAGACGATGTCGTTTTATTCGCCCAATACCGCGATGGTTTTTCATTCGCCTAATTTTCTCTTGTTCTTTCTGCTGCTTCTGATCCCTTATTTTCTGTTTAAGAAGGCCAGGCTATGGACGCTCGCAGCGGCCAATGTGATCTTTTACGGATTCTCGGGGATCGGCTCGCTTTTCTTGTTCCTGTTTGTCACGGCGGTCGTTTATATCTCTGCACGCATCATGATGCGACCTGGGTTGAGGTGGACGTTTTGGATCGGCATCGGGGTCGCGCTGGCCAACCTGATTTTTTACAAATATACCTTCTTTATCTTGGATTCGATTCAAGCCGTTACAGGGCTGCCTATACATATTCAGGATTCGCTGGCTTCCGCTATCGTGCTTCCCGTAGGGATTTCCTTTTATACGTTTCAGCTTCTCGCCTATTTGATTGATATGCGCAGAGGCGAGCTCGAGCCTCCGAAAAACTTGCTTTATTTTTGGGTGTTTATTTCCTTGTTCCCACAGCTGGTGGCCGGCCCGATTTTGCGCGGGGATGAGCTGATGCCGCAGCTGCTGCAGCTGACGGAAAAGCATATTCGCTGGCAGGAAATCAAATACGGGCTGTACTGGTGCTTTGTCGGTGTGCTGAAAAAAGTCGTGCTTGCGGATACGATTGCCGCCCTAGCCAATTCGCTTTTTGCCAAAGCGGAAAGTTTGAGTCCGGTTGACACATGGATCGCCGCCTACGCCTTCGGATTTCAAATTTACTATGACTTTTCAGCCTACAGCGATATGGCGCTGGGGCTTGGCTATATTTTGGGGATCAAGCTGATCATCAACTTTGATACCCCGTATCTCAGCAGCAATCCGAATGAATTTTGGAAACGCTGGCATATTTCCTTGTCCCGTTGGATCAAGGATTACATTTATATCGGTCTCGGAGGCAATCGCAAGGGGTGGACCCGCACCCAGTTTAACCTGCTGGCCGCGATGATGATTTCCGGACTGTGGCACGGCGCGATGTGGACGTTTGTACTGTGGGGATGCTTGCATGGCCTGCTTTTGATTGTGCACAAATGGACGCTTGCTCTGAACCGTTGGCCATGGATCAAGCAAATTCGCCAATCAGCCGTTTACCGGGTTGCGGCGATCTTTGTATTCTTCCATATCATTACCTGGACCTGGGTGTTTTTCCGCGCGCAGGATATGCACAAGGCATTTGTCATGACGGACAAGATGCTGCATGTGCGGATTTCGGACATGCTGGTCAATCCGAACCTGCTATGGATCGGCGGTTTGTTTTTGCTGCACGTGTTCGAATCGGCCATTCGCCACCATGAATCGGCTTCGAGCAGGTGGTGGCACCGCTTTCCCGCGCCCCTGCGGGGATTGGTGTACTTGTCTTTGGCTGTTGTCACGATCTACTTCATGAAGGGGGAGACCTATGCGTTCATCTACTTCCAGTTCTGAGCCGGCAGAACGAATCAAAGCTTATGCGGGCTGGGGGCTGCTCTTTTTTCTGATCCTGCTGGTGATGTCCGAGGCGTTTGTTTTCCGAAACCTTCATATATATGGTTACTCGCCGGGGTTTATCGGGCAAATCGCCGAGCTGCAAGCCTCATTTCGGCATACGGATGGGGATAGCATCGAATATGCCGTTTTCGGTGATTCCGAAGGCATGGACGGACTGCGTCCGGAGCTGCTGGCGAAGGATGCGGG
>CAZESH010000183.1:0-8620 GCA_964514665.1 uncultured Caryophanales bacterium | reverse complement strand
CTGACCGCCTGTCCGCCCGCTCGTTCAATCGCCTTGGCGTTATCCATAGCCAGGATGTGCTCGGCATCCCAACCCATTCTCATCTTTACGGTCACCGGTTTTTCCACCGCTTCCACCACAGCAGAAACCATCTCCTCTATTTTTCCAGGATCAAGCAGCCACTTGGCTCCGGCGTCCGATTTCGTGATTTTCGGAACGGGACAACCCATGTTGATGTCGATGATATCGGCATTGGTTTGACGGTCAACCACTTTCGCAGCCTCTACCAACGTTTCCTTGTCGCCTCCAAAAATCTGCAAACTAAGCGGCTTTTCGCGCTCATCCACATAGAGCATCTGCTTCGTCCGCTCATTGCCGTGAACGATCGCTTTATCGCTGACCATTTCGGCGCAGACGAGTCCGGTTCCGAATTCTTTGGCAATCAAACGGAAAGCCGGATTGCAAACGCCCGCCATAGGAGCGAGCACCACGTTATTCTTCAATTTAATCTGTCCGATTTTTAACATTGTATGATGAACTTCCTTTCACTGCCGTTTAGCCGTCAGCTCGTCTTGGTCGATTCCCAGCACCTCGGCAATGTGCTGCAGGATTCTGGTATCGGCTTTGCGTGTTCCCCGTTCAATGGAGCCTAGAACCGCAATGGAAACGTCCAGCATATCCGCAAGCTCGCTTTGCGTGTAGCCCTTCAGTTTACGAAATGCCCGGATGCGTTGGGCCACTTGATTCTTTTCCATAAAACCACGTCTTCCTTTCCTCCCAGTTTCTCCAATGTCTCCAATATAGATTCACTCCCCGCAAACGATTTCTGCCGGATTAAATCGCTTAACGGTATCAAAACAAAAGCCCGTTCCAGCATTCTTGGATGGGGGAGCGTAAGTGAGGGCGTGTTGATCTGCTCATTCCCGAAGATTAACAAATCCAGATCGAGCGTTCTCGGTCCCCAATGGATATCCCGCTTTCGTCCGAATGCTTGCTCGGTATTCAACAACGTTTGCAGCAATTCCGACGCATTAAGAACGGTTCTGATGCGGGCTGCCATATTTAAAAATGAAGGTTGGTGCACAAATCCGACGGGCGCGGTTTCATAAATTGCCGAACAGCCCACAACCTCGACCTGCGGATTGGCGTTTAATGCATCAAGTGCGCTGAGAAGATTGGCTTCCCGGTCCTGCAAATTTGATCCAAGTGCGATAAATGCATCAACGGAAGCCGACATCGTTTTCATCCATTCTATGGCGGGTTCTTTCGATTTCCACGACAGCACCGGCAAAATGAACCGATACCGGCGGATTCGGCTTTAGCACGCGAACCGTAACATTTATTATTTTAGTATAAGATTCCAAGAGGGAGGATGCAATATATTCCGCTAAAGCTTCTATGAGCCGAAACGGGCTTCCTTCCACAATCCGCTTTACATGATCGCAGATTTCCGCATAATTCACGGTCGCTTCCAAATCATCGCTTAATCCCGCTTCCCGCAAGGAGAGACCCAATTCGAGATCCACGACAAAGCGCTGTCCGAGCTTTTGCTCCTCATTAAGAACACCATGATACCCGTAAAATTGCATGGCCTTTAAAATCATTTTGTCCATCCGGCAAACGACCTTCCTTTCCCTCGCTATCCTCTTCCCACAATCGCATCGGTCATATCCGCCGCTCTTCTCACCGCTTTGACATCATGCACCCTGACGATGCCGCAGCCGCTGGCAATCCCCAATACTGCCGTAGCCGCCGTTCCTTCGACGACGTCATCAGCGGGCAGCCCCAGGGTTTGGCGGATAAAGCTTTTCCTCGATGTGCCGAGCAGCAAAGGGTAACCCAGCTCCAGCAATTCATGGAGCCGGCGCATCAGCTCCAGGTTAAGCTCATAGGTTTTGGCAAAACCGATCCCCGGATCCAGCACGATCTGCTCACTGCGGACGCCGGCATCAAGCGCCAAATTGACGCTTTCCTGCAAATCGCTTTTAACGTCTTCCATGAAATTGCTGTAGTCCATGTTCCTGCGATTATGCATTAAAATCACCGGACAATCAAATTCCGCGGCTGTACCCGCCATCGCGGGATCTTCCTTGAAGCCCCACACATCATTGATGATGTGCGCGCCCGCTTGCAGCGCTTGCCTGGCTACCTCGGCTTTATAAGTATCGATGGAAATGGGAATGTCCAGCTGAGCCGACAGGGCTTCAATTACCGGAATCACCCGCCTCAGTTCTTCGTCCAGCGTAACGGTTTGCGAGCCGGGACGCGTCGATTCCCCTCCAACGTCAATGATGTCGGCACCTTCCTCCACCATCTTTTTGGCATGCTCCACCGCTTTGTCCAAGCTGTTGAAGCTGCCGCCGTCGGAAAAAGAATCGGGGGTTGCATTCAAAATGCCCATGACCAGCGTGCGCTTGCCCAGTTCCATTGTATGTCCATTCAAGCGCAGGATTCGCCTTTGATTTTCCATCATCATTTACCTCCAACCCTTGCATGATTAGCCCGCTTCGGTCAGTCTTTGATACGATTCAGCCAATTCTCCCGTGATTTTTCCCGGACTTCCGCCGGCAATTTCCTGCCGATTGCCCAGCGGATCAAACAAACGGGTGACAGGTACGATTCCCTGAACCGAATTCGTGATAAAAATCTCATCGGCTTGCAGCAGCTCTCCCCATGTATAGCGGCCTTCTTCCATCGCATAGCCGGCCCCGGCGCATAAGGACATGACCGTGCGGCGTGTAATGCCCGGAAGCAGTCCGGTATCGGACGAGGGCGTTTTGCAGCAAGAATCGCGGATAAAAAACAGATTGCTCACTATGCCTTCGGCCAAATATCCGGCTCTGTCGCACATCAGCCCTTCCGCTCCGTCTGCCCAGCGGTATCGTTCAAGCTCCCGTTTGGCCATGATATTGTTCATATAGTGCAGCGATTTCAACCGGATTCCGCTCTCAGGCGAGTTTCGAGTAGTCGCAAGCAGCTGCAGCGCGCGGCCGTTTCGCGCGTAATCTTCCAGTGATTCCGGGAGCGGCTTGGCGTAAATGATCACCGTCGGACGGCGATACGGTCCTGAGGGCAAGCCCAACGCTTCCACTCCCGCAGTCACCGTATAACGGATATACGCTTCCTGCAAGTCATTTGCCGCCATAATATCTGCAATTTCCTGCCGCACACTCCCATAATCGGCGGCGTAAGGAATTTGCAGCAAGCTGCAGCCTTCCTCAAGCCGCTGTAGATGCGCCTCCAGCATGAAGGGCTTGCCGTGAAAGGTGCGCATGGTTTCAAACAGTCCGATTCCGTATAAAATCCCGTGGTCAAAAACGGAAAGAACGGCTTGATGTTCATCGACAATCATGCCGTTGAAGGAAATTTTCATTTCCCTGCCCCGGTTTTTTGCGGTTTATTCAGGAAATTGCGGAGAATCTGCATGCCGTAATCGGTAATGATCGATTCCGGATGAAACTGCACGCCTTCAATCGGATATTCCTTGTGACGCAGCGCCATGATCTCGCCTTCGGCCGTTTCCGCGCTAATCTCAAAGCAGTCGGGCAGCGAGCTGCGCTCCACGATCAGAGAATGGTAGCGGGTCGCCGTAAAGGGAGAAGGAAGTCCGCTGAAGATCGTCTTGCCGTCATGATAAATATCCGATGTCTTGCCGTGCATCAGCCGTTCCGCACGAACAACCTTGCCGCCGAAAGCCTGACCGATCGACTGATGGCCGAGGCATACGCCAAGGATCGGCATTTGACCTTTGAAATGATCAATCAGCTCAAGACTGACGCCGGCTTCGTTCGGTGTGCAGGGACCGGGAGATATCAAAATAAAATCGGGCTGCAGCTGCTCGATTCGCTGCAAATCGATCTCGTCGTTGCGATACACCACAACCTCTTCTCCGATCTCACCCAAATATTGCACCAGATTATAGGTAAATGAATCGTAATTGTCGATCACCAGAACCATTTCAATCTTCCTCTCTTATGCTATTGTCGCTCGCTTTGGGCGTATTTCAACGCTTTCCATAATGCTTTCGCCTTGTTTAAAGACTCCTGATATTCCATCGCCGGCAATGAATCAATGACGATGCCGGCCCCGGCCTGTACATGGGCCGTGCCTTCGCAGGCAAGCAGGGTCCGGATAACTATATTTAATTCCATATTACCATTATAGTCAATCCATCCGATCGAACCCGTGTAAAGGCCGCGTCTGACAGGCTCGAGTTCCTCGATAATTTCCATTGTACGGATTTTCGGCGCGCCGGTGATGGTCCCCCCGGGAAAAACCGCGGCTATCGCATCAAAGGCATCCTTCCCCGGAGCCAGTTCGCCTTTTACTTCCGATACGATATGCATGACATGCGAGTAATATTCAAGCGCCATAAATTCGGATACGCGAACCGTACCGAAGCGCGAAATTTTGCCAAAATCATTGCGCTCCAAATCAACGAGCATGACATGTTCGGCCTTCTCCTTCTCATTTGCCAGAAGCTTTCCGGACAGCTCGCGGTCTTCGGCCTGATTTTTCCCCCGGCGGCGTGTTCCGGCAATCGGCCGCGTCGTCATCTTCCGCTGGTCAAGCTTGATCAGCAGCTCAGGCGAGGCGGAAACGATAAATTGCTGCGGCAGCTTCAAACATCCCATGTACGGGGAAGGATTCAAAATGCGTAGCCATTCATAGATTCGCTCCGGCGCGGCATCGAGCGGTGCGCTCTGCCGAACAGACAAATTCACTTGAAAGCAATCTCCTTGGCGGATATACTCTTGAATCCGGGTGACCGCGGCAACAAATTCACTTTCCGATAAGGATGCGCTTATACCGGGAAACGCCGCTGGACTAAAATCCATTTCTTCTCCGGCTGCCTCACGCCGATATTGCCGCTCGCGATCAAAAGCTTCGGATTGCCTGCATGCCGCATCGACCCACTTGTCCCACTGCCGCTTCATCCTGTCCGCTCTGACCTGTGCCTGACTGTACAAGGCTGATAAAGCACTTTCTTCCGCCGCTCTTTTATGGAAGCTGCTAACCGCACAATAAAGCGTCTTCTCTTGTCGATCGAGAATGTAGAGTTCATCGATCATCATCATGAAATAATCAGGCAGGGCAAGATCGTCGTCTGCCATTTCCGGAAGACGCTCGATCGAGCGCACCACATCATAGCCCAGGTATCCGGCGCATCCGCCTGTCCAAAACGGGTAACCCGTCTCAGAAGGAGCTGTATATTCGCCCATCCAGGCCCGGATTTGCTCCAGCGGCTTACCCTGCTCCTTGCGCATCCTGTTCTCACGCAGAAAGTCGATCTGCGAATGCAGGCCTTTCCCCTGAATCACCGATAGCGGATTTCCGGCAAAATAGCTGTAGCGTCCCGTATTCCCGCTTTCCAATACGATAGCGTATGCGCTGCTTTGCTCCCAAAAGGGCTCCCAGGTGGGAACAGCAGCAGAGTCAAGCTTATAAGCTTGTACGTAAGGCAGGACCGTATATTCCATTGCCCACTCCAGCCAACGCTGCAGTGAAATTGTCATAATGAATTCCTCCGATTGGCGATCTGCTCAAAAAATAGTATTGAGAACTGATCAACAGGATAATCAAAATCACCCGGAAGATCAAGACATTTTAACAAATGGAGAAAGATACCCGTTACTGAAATCGGTTTGATCCCTATTGACGCAGAAAACCCCTCATACGAGGGGCCCTTTTAATATTATGAATGCTTAAGCGTCGAATTGATACAGCGGGGTGCTGAGATATCGTTCCCCGTTGCTAGGGATGATGGCCACTACACGTTTTCCCTTGCCCAATTCTTTGGCCACCTTCAGTGCGGCGAAAATCGCCGCCCCGGAGGAAATTCCCCCGAGAATGCCTTCCATCCGCGCTACCTTGCGGCTGGTTTCAAACGCGTCCTCATTATCGACGGTTATGATTTCATCATAGATTTGCGTATTTAAAATATCCGGTACGAAGCCTGCGCCGATTCCTTGAATTTTGTGCGGACCGGGCTGCCCTCCCGACAGTACAGGGGATGCGGCAGGCTCAATCGCGTATATTTTAATGTTCGGGAAGCTTTTCTTCAGCACTTCTCCCGCACCCGAGATCGTTCCACCCGTGCCGATTCCGGCAACAAAGGCATCCAGCTTGCCGTCACGGGACTGAATCGCTTCGACAATTTCCGGTCCGGTCGTTTCACGATGAACTTTTACGTTAGCCGGATTTTTAAATTGCTGGGGCATAAAATAACCGTGCTCGGCCTGCAGCTCTTCCGCCTTGCGGATCGCCCCTTTCATGCCTTCTGCCCCTGGGGTCAGAACCAGTTCGGCACCGTAAGCCCGCAGCAGGTTTCTCCGCTCCATGCTCATCGTTTCCGGCATCACCAGAACCGCTTTATAACCTTTGGCTGCCGCTACCATCGCCAATCCGATGCCCGTATTGCCGCTGGTCGGTTCGACAATCGTATCTCCGGGCTTAAGCGCGCCCTGCTTCTCGGCTTCCTCCACCATGCTGATGGCAATTCTGTCCTTGACGCTTGCTCCCGGATTTTGAAATTCCAGCTTGAGATAAATTTCCGCACTGTCTTCGGGTACAATCCGATTCAGCTTCACCAGCGGCGTTTCGCCGATAAGCTGCGTGATATTCTCCACAATTTTAGCCATTTGTCTGCCTCCCTGATCGATCCTTTGAATTTTCCGAGATCAACGATAAAATATTCCGAGTTAACTGGTCGGTTTTAATTAATTTTTATCTTACCAGCGTTGCTTTCAGTTGTCAACCATTCTTAACAAGGTTTAAACATGCTCGAGCAGACGCCGAATCTCTAGATTTTCAAAGCGGTAGGCCTGATTGCAAAAATGACAGACAACCTCGGTTTGTTCCTCCTGGCCGGCCAATTGCTCCAGCTCGTCTCTGCCCAAGCTGATCAGCATCTGCTCCACCCTTTCCTTTGAGCATTTGCAGCGGAAGGTGATGTCCATCCTTTCAAGCACCTTGACCGAACCAAGAATTTTCTGCAAAATCTCCTCCAGAGACAAGCCTTCCTCAAGCAGCGCGGTCACCGGCGGAACGGAGGAAAGCTGTTGTTCGATCGCAGTGATTTCCTCCTCCCGCAAGCCTGGAAGCAGTTGAATAATGAAGCCTCCGGCGGCTTTCACGCTGTAATCGGTATCGATCAGCACGCCAAGGCCGACTGCAGACGGCGTTTGTTCGGATTGGGCGAAATAATACGTGAAATCCTCCGCCAGTTCACCGGAAACAATCGGAGAGCTTCCCCGATAAGGCTCCTTCATGCCCAGATCCTTGATTACATTCAGATATCCGTCACGTCCGACAGCGCCGGCAACGTCAAATTTGCCTTGGGCATTATCGGGCAAATCGGTGTGCGGATTGTCTACATAGCCGCGAACTTCGCCTTTGGCATTGGCGTCGATCATGATCTGTCCGAGCGGTCCGTCGCCTTTGATTTGCAGCGTCAGCTTTTCTTCGCCCTTCAGCATCGCGCCCATCATGGCTCCGGCGGAAGCCGCTCTTCCCAATGCCGCAGTTGCCGTAGAATAAGTATCCTGCCGCTTGCGGAGCTCTTCCACAAGCTCCGTGGTCTGGACCGCAAATGCCCGGACTTTTCCTTCCATAGCCGTGGCGCGTATCAATTCATCCATGGGTGTTCCTTATTCCTCCTATCGGTTACGTTCGTATATCATTTGCAGGCCTTGCAGCGTAAGCAGCGAATTGACCAGTTCGATCGTTTTGGATTCCGCCGCGATCAGATCGGCAAGTCCTCCGGTGGCGATTACTTTGGCATCGGAATGAAACTCTTCGCGCATCCTTCCGACAATCCCGTCAACCTGGCCGGCAAAACCAAAAATGATCCCTGCCTGCATGGAGGACACCGTGTTGCGTCCGACCGTGCTCGCGGGCTTGACCAACTCGATCCTCGGCAGCTTGGCCGCTCTCTGGTACAGCGCCTCCGTGGAAATTCCGATGCCGGGCGCAATCGCGCCTCCGAGATATTGACCTTTGGCATCGATATAATCGAAGGTGGTAGCCGTTCCGAAATCGACAACGATCAGCGGAGGACCGTATAACTCTATCGCCGCGATTGCATTGACAATCCTGTCAGCTCCGACCTCGCGGGGATTTTCGTAGCGGATATTGAGCCCCGTTTTCAAACCGGGACCGACAATCAGCGGAATTTTATGCAGATACTGTTTGCACAAAGCTTCCATGGTATTCATAAGCGGGGGGACAACCGAAGATATCACGACATCGTCAATCTCCTTATGGCTCACTTCAGCCATGGCAAACAGGTTATGAATCATGACTCCGTATTCATCAACGGTAGCAGACCGATTCGTGCTTAAACGCCAGTGATTGATCAAATTTTTACCACTGTACAGACCGATGACAATGTTCGTATTGCCGATATCTACAACCAGTATCATATTTGTCCCCCCTTCTTTTCATTCAAATCCAAACTGATGTCCAACGAACGAAAAGAATAGGTCAGAGACCCGACGGAGATGACGTCAACACCGGTTTCGGCGATGCTTCTGATACTGTCCAACGTCACGCCCCCGGAAGCTTCAACGGTCGTATGCGGGGCAGCCTCTTTGATTGTACGTACCGCAGCGGCCATATCGGACGGCTTCATATTGTCCAG
>CAZESH010000182.1:0-8649 GCA_964514665.1 uncultured Caryophanales bacterium | reverse complement strand
TTTCCCGGTTTCAAAGGCGACCGCCAGGTCTCTACAGAAGATACCCCCAGCCCTAGATGTCTTAATTCAAGGGGTTCTCGGGCAGAGCATAAGGGAGCGCAAGCTCCCTTTTTCTTTTGAAGCAGGGCTCGGTCTGCGGACGGAGAAAAAAATACACCTGCCGCCTCTATAAACCTCAACTAAAATCAAATAGACTATACATAGATCCTTAAACGAGTTTACAGATTGGGAGGAAGCAGTATGAACAGACGATCATCCAACCGGTTTTTCATCGGTTTTATGCTTATCGGCCTAGGTTTGCTGTTCCTTATGCAGCAATTGGGTTACGTCACTTGGGATATCGGGGAGTTGTTCCGCAAATTTTGGCCCGTATTCATGATTTATGTCGGCCTGCATGGGCTGTTCGCGCAAAGAGTCTACAGCGGACGGGGGGGCTCCTATATTTGGAATCTCTTCATCGTATTTCTGGGCGGAATGTTTTTGGCGAAAAACCTCGGCATTCTCGGGAACCTTTCCTATGGCGATTTATTCAAATTTTCCGGACCGGGGATTTTGATTCTGATTGGCCTATCCATGCTGTTTAAACCCAGCCGGATGTCGGGCAAAAGAGATTATCGATACGAGTACAAATATGGCGATCATAACGGGAGCGGGAGCACGGCGTACGATCCCGGCCGCAAAATCCCCCATCCGGACGAATTGAGCGGCACTTCCGATATCGGGGCACAGCCTTCGGGCGAGACCCGCGAAGAGCGGCGGGATGCGCGCCGCGAACGCTGGCAGGAGCGGCGCGAACGCAGGGAAGAAAGGTGGGGAGGATTCGGGGAGCATTCCCATACAAGCTGGAGCGGGAAAGAAAACCATTCCAGTTTTTTCGGAGATTTGCACTTGGGGCACGACTATTGGGAGCTAAAGCCGATGAACATCTCTCATTTCATCGGCGATACCATTCTGGACTTGACGACCGCGCAAATTCCTTACGGAGAAACGAAAATCAATGTTTCCGCCTTTATCGGAGACGTGAAAATTTTCATTCCGAATGACATGCAGGTGGAAGTAAGTGTGATTTCCAGCTCATTTCTTGGAGATATCCGTGTATTCGACCGTCATGAAAGCGGCTTGATGCGCAATTTAAGACTGGAAACCGCCAATTATGGAGACGCCGATAAAAAAATCAAGCTGGTCGTCAGCATGTTCATCGGCGACGTAAAAGTGCAAAAAGTGGGTTGAAGCCGATATGAACAAAACTGCGCAAAATTCAAAGTGGGAACTGATGCTTTATTTTCTTGTCGCTACGCTGGCAACGGCCGCAATATCCTTTGCCGGCTGGTTCTATTTGTACGCATCTTTGTCCGAAAACGGATTTCTGCTGGGGTTTTTAGGCATTCTCGTACTGATCGGACTATCCGTGGGATATTATGCGGCGCAGCGTTTTCAAAGGCAGCTGGACACGCTTCACCTAGGCATGATTCAGATGGCCAAGGGAAATTTATCGGGAAGAATCGAATTTTCCTGCAAAAACTCTTTTGCCGATTTATACGAAGATTTTAATGAAATGGCTTTCTCCGTCGAGCAGCGAATCAAAAAGCTGCAGCAGCTCGGAGAAGAGAAGGTGCTGGAAGGCGATGGCGGCGAGGAAGCCGCTGTGCTGGAGGAGCGCAAGCGATTGGCGCGCGACCTGCACGATACCGTCAGCCAGCAGCTCTTCGCCATTCATATGGCTGCATCCTCGCTGCCTAAAGTGACGGAGATGGACATGGCGCATGCCGGCAAGGTGATGGAACAGCTGATCGACATGTCCCATCATGCCCAAAAGCAGCTGCGCGGCTTGATTTCCCAGCTGCGGCCATTGGAGCTTGAAGGCAAGTCGTTGGAGGAGGCGCTCGGGGCTTGGTTTCCCGATTACTGTCGGCAAAACGGCTTGCAGGGAAGCTTGGACATGCAGCTTTACAGCGATATATCCGAAGCCAAGGAGCACCAATTGTTTCTCATCATACAGGAAGGCATGTCCAACGTAGTCAAGCATGCCCGGGCAAAGCTGGTGAATTTGTCCCTGCACGACATCGGGCATCAATACTCGCTTGTGATCAGCGATGACGGCGGCGGTTTTGATGTAAGCTCGGTCAAGCCGGGTTCATACGGCCTGTCGACCATGAAGGAAAGGGCGCAAAAGCTTGGCGGCGGCATGGAACTGCTGAGCAGGCCGGGCTCGGGCACAACGATGAAAATACATATTCCGAAATTTTGAAGCAGGCTTTAAAGGGAGGGATGGCATTGAGCGAGGCTTTGAAAATCATGATTGTCGATGATCATGATATGGTAAGGATGGGACTTCGCACGTATTTGATGATGGATCCGGGCATGCGCGTGGTAGCCGAGGCGGGCAGCGGCAGGCAGGCGCTGGCGGTGCTTGAGAAACTGGACGAGGGGGAGCGTCCCGATGTGATTTTAATGGATTTGATGATGCCTGAGATGGATGGCGTAGCAGCGACGGATCAAGTCGCCCGGCTGTATCCGGGCATCAAGGTGATTATTTTGACCAGCTTTCTGGAGGAAGAAAAAGTGGTGAGTGCGGTAGAAGCGGGTGCAGTCAGCTATGTGCTGAAAACCGTATCCTCGGAAGAATTGATCTATTGTATACGCGGCGCACAGAAAGGCATGCCGGTGATGAACGGGGAAGTATCGCAGGCGTTGACGCGGGGACTTAGACAACGCTCCACGCAAGAGGATGAGGAAGAGGGATTGACCGCCCGCGAGAAGGAGGTTCTTCTCTTGATCGCTGACGGGAAGTCGAACAAAGAGATTGCCGAGGAGCTGCACATCAGCATTAAAACGGTTAAAACCCATGTTAGCAATCTATTGATGAAATGCCAGCTTGAGGACCGCACACAGCTGGCCATTTTTGCCCATCGCAAAGGCTGGATGGGGAAATAGCCGGCAAAAGCATAAAATTTTCGGCTTCGGTGGAAGCTATGGACAAAAATGTCCAAGGAGAGAATGCCCATGATTTCGCTGCAGTCCCGTTTAACCGATCAGGTGGATGAGCTTACGGATTTAAAGCAATTTTTCGCAGATCACGAGTTTACGCTAGGGGGAAATTGGGAATACGATCACGGAAGCTTTGACCGTGCATTGGATGAGGAGCACAAGGTTTGGCTGCGCGTTCCTTTTCAAGTCGTGTCGGGAACGATAGACGGAAGCGTGGAGGACAGTGAAACAACGGTCCGGATGGGAGCGCCCTATGTTTTGAAGCATCTGTACCAGGAAGGAAACGATCAGGAGGCGCGGGCTATGACCTACCGCGGTTTGATCGACCAGTTCCAAACCCCGCTTGACCGTGACGCCGAAGTGGAAAAACCGTGGGTGGACAAAGCCAACCAGGTGATGCGGGAGATAGAGCAGCAATATATGCAATAATACCGCAGCCGCACAGCAAAGTTTAACTGCATTTTATATGCCTTTAAGGTAGATTTAAGGTTAGGCGTGCATCATATAAATAACAAATACAAGCAACAACCTTAAACAACCTTAATGGGAGGATAGAGTCATGGATGAGAACAAGTTTAATCGCGATTACGGCGACTTTTTTAAAGATCGGAACGAAGACGGGGAAAAATCGGCAAACGATCATGTAAACGAGCATACGGAGCCTGAACAATCCGCTTCAACCTATTCCTATACTTATGACCCGCAGGATGATTCGCGGCAGAGCGTGGAAAATACGAGCTCAGGTGATGATTTGGACACGACGGATGTGGAAATCAAGGCTCCCCGCCCGCCTAGCTCGATCGGCATTACCGATCAAATCGGCCGCAGCGGCGGATCTGCGGGCGGGCCATCAAGCTGGGCGTATCAGCAGCAGAAGAAACGCAGCTCCTTCAAAAGCGTGTTTGCCTCCTTCATGGTCGGCGTGCTGGTAATGGGCGGACTGATGTTTGCTTCCGACAAAGCCAACTTGTTCACAGGAGGAAATCATCCTGCGGCAGCCCCAGTACAGTCAAATACGAGCGTAGGGACCGTTGCCGGAAACGGATCCGGCGGCGGGGTGACGAACGCTTCCTTGGATGTGGTTCGCCCTGCCACGATTTCTCAAATGGTAAAGCAGTCGAGTCCGGCTGTGGTGAAAATTACGACCTATGTCAAACAGCGGGCGCAGCAAGCCAACCCGTTCTTCAACGATCCGTTCTTCAACCAGTTTTTCGGCGATAACGGCGGCGGACAGCAGCAGCAGCCGCAGAGCAGCCAAAGCAACAAGCTGCAGGAGCTCGGGATGGGTTCGGGATTTTTCTTTGACAAGTCCGGTTATATTTTAACCAATGAGCATGTGATCGATGGCGCGGCCCAGATTAAAGTAACCGTTGAAGGCTATGAAAAGCCGTTCAGCGCAAAGCTGCTGGGAACGAGCTATGACTTGGATTTGGCCGTGCTGAAAATCGACGGCACCAAGGATTTTCCAACGCTCAGGATCGGCAATGCGGATGCTTTGAATGTCGGGGATTGGGTGGTGGCGATCGGCAATCCTTATGGCTTTGATCATACCGTTACCGTCGGTGTGCTCAGCGCCAAGGAACGTCCGATCGACATTCCTGACAGCAAGGGTACACGCAAATATCAGCATTTGCTGCAAACCGACGCTTCCATCAATCCGGGTAATTCCGGAGGACCGCTGCTTAATCTGAACGGCGAGGTTGTAGGCATTAATACGGCGGTCAGCACGCAGGCGCAGGGTATCGGCTTTGCCATCCCGACGAACACGATTACCGATGTGTTGGATAAACTGAAAAACGATCAAAACGTCAATGTTCCCCATCCGTTTATCGGCGTCGAGGTGCAGGATATCCAGAGCAATTGGGTGAAGAATCTCAATCTCGCTAATGCCGACGGCGCATTCGTAAGAGCGGTGTACCCTGGAACGCCTGCCGATCAGGCGGGGCTGCAGCCTTATGATGTGATTACCGAGATTGACGGCTCGAAGATCAAAAATAAGGATGCATTGATCAGCGATGTGCAAAAGCACAAGGTCGGCGACCGTGTGGTATTCACTGTTGTCAGAAACGGCAAGACGATGAAGGTTGGCTTGGAAATCGGCGACAGCAGCGCGAATCGATAAGGAGCAAAGCACCGTTAGAGAAGCGGGTATCGGCGACAAGCGTTGTCGGACCCGCTTTCTTTCCCTTTTGCGGGTTATTTTATTCATATCCGGCATTTGATACAATGAGATGGAAATGGGGTGATCGGATGAAAGAGAAATTGCTGGTCATTGACGATGACGAGAAAATCACTTCCTTGCTGAGACGGAGCCTGACATTCGAAGGTTATGCGGTAAGAACGGCGAACAGCGGCACGCAAGGCTTGCGGATTATGCTGGAAGAGGAGCCGGATGCGATCATTTTGGACATCATGATGCCGGATCTCGACGGATGGGAGGTTTGCCGCCGAATCCGCGAAGCGGGAAGCAGTGTCCCGGTTTTGATGCTGACCGCGAGAGACGACGTGTCGGATAGAGTCAGGGGACTGGACCTTGGCGCGGACGATTATCTGGTCAAGCCTTTCGCGCTCGAGGAGCTGCTGGCGCGGATCCGCGTGATGCTGCGCAGGATCCCGGATGTGCAGGAAGATAAGCCCAATCGTCTGCAGTTTGAAGATCTGATGATGGATTTGGATTCACATGAGGTTTTTCGCCAGGGCCAAAAAATCGAACTGACGGCAAAGGAATACGATCTTTTGCAATTATTTATGCAAAATCCCCGCCGGGTGCTGTCCAGAGATCTGATCATGGAGAAAATATGGGGATATGATTACAGCGGAGAATCCAATGTGCTGGAGGTTTACGTGGCCACTTTACGGCAAAAAACAGAGGAGTCCGGAGGCAAACGTCTGATCCAGACTGTTCGCGGAACGGGCTATGTGATTCGGAGGGAAAGCTAGATGTCCGTGCGCTTGCGTCTCACATTGTGGTACACGGGGATTCTTGCGCTGACATTGTTGGTATTTGGAATCGCCCTTTACTTTTTTTTGTCGGCCAAATTATATTCCGATGTGCAGGGTAACTTGAAGCAGGATGCCAAAGAAGTCGTTTCCAATATCCAGATCATTTCTCTTCCCGGCACTGTAGTGTCCATCCAGCTTCCCGAAATCACCCGCAATGACTTTAAATATTCAGATATTTATCTGCAGTCTTATACAATCGACGGCAGTATCAACCGTTCGAGCAACCTTCCCGTGGATCTGCCATTTTCCAAGGAAGCGCAGGAGCGCATCGGCAGCAACCGCGACTATTCCGAAACCGTGTATATCGGCAAGGACTCGCTTTACATCTATTACGAGCCTTTGCTTGTGCACGACAAGCTGATCGGCGTGCTTCAGGTCGCCACCTTGACGAACTGGATCGAAAGCTTGCTGTACTCGTTGAAGGTCATTCTGACTCTTTTGGCTTTTCTGACGATCCTGATTGCGGCTTCCGTTGGCTGGTTTTTGGCCAGAAAGGGCCTGCAGCCGATCGGTTTGGTCATTGACGCGGCCAATCAAATCGAGAAGGGAGCCGATCTTGGCAAGCGCATCACGTATGACGGTCCCCGCGATGAAATCGGCCGCCTGACGGAAACGATCAACGGCATGCTGGACCGGATTCAACTGGCATATTCCGATATGGAAGAAGCTTACGGTACGCAACGCCGCTTTGTCTCCGATGCATCGCACGAGCTGAGGACTCCGCTTACGACGATTCGCGGCAATGTGGAGCTGCTGCAAAAAATATGGCGGCAGCTTAAACCTTATAAAGACCAGCCTGCTGCGGAGAAAGTAATCGAGGAAGCGAATTTGAATTTGTCCGTGGAGGCTTTGTCGGATATAACGGCGGAAGCGGAGAGAATGAGCCGGCTGGTCAATGATTTGCTTTCTTTGGCCCGTGCGGATGCGGGCTATAAGATGGATAAGAAGCCGCTTAAGCTCCGATCGCTTGTTGAGGAGGTAAGCAGGATGGCCCAATTTCTTCCAAAGAATGCGGAATTTGTCGTTTCCAACCTGCAGCAGATCGATCATGTGCATATAATGGCGAACAAGGACTATATTCAGCAATTGCTTTTTATTTTCATTGAAAATGCTTTTAAATATACCGACCAAGGCAGCGTCAGAGTTGATTTTGCAGAAAAGAACGGACGTGTCGGCGTGATCGTTTCCGATACGGGAATCGGCATGGACAAAGAAGAAGTTCCCCATATTTTCGAGAGATTTTATCGGGCAGACCCGTCCAGAGGCAAAAAGCAGGGCACAGGATTGGGATTGTCGATTGCCAAGTGGATCATCGATGAGCATCAAGGCTCGGTCGAGGTGTCCACAGTGAAAAATGAGGGGACGACATTTACCATTTGGCTGCCGGTTTGCTTTCCTTAACCATCCGCATTAGGCTATAATAAAGATATTTTAAGAAGTCTTACAATTTGTTTAGCATATATATATGCTCTAATATGCGGAAAGCAGGTATGGGAATGAATGTCATCAAAATATCGCCCAGAGGCTATTGCTATGGCGTAGTGGATGCCATGGTACTTGCCTTGCAGACGGCCAGAAATTTGGCGCTGCCCCGTCCGATTTATATTTTAGGCATGATCGTGCACAACAGCCATGTGACGGATGCTTTTGAAAAGGAAGGCATCATTACCCTTGACGGCAGCAATCGCTTGGAAATTTTGCAGCAGGTTGACAAAGGAACGGTTATATTCACGGCGCACGGCGTTTCTCCCGAGGTCAGGAAAATGGCCAGGGACAGGGGGTTGACCGTAGTGGACGCCACCTGTCCGGATGTGACGCGCACACACGACCTGATCAGGGAAAAAGCCGCGGAAGGCTATGTCATAATTTATATCGGCAAGAAGGGACACCCGGAGCCGGAAGGAGCGGTCGGGATCGCCCCCAGTCAAGTGCACTTGATTGAAAAAGAGGATGAGGTCGACCAACTGGAGTTGGCAACAGACAAAATCGTGATTACCAATCAGACCACAATGAGCCAATGGGATATCAGGCACACCATGAATAAATTGCTGGAAAGATACCCAACGGCTGAAATTCACAATGAAATCTGCCTCGCTACGCAGGTTCGCCAGGAAGCGGTGGCGGAGCAGGCAAAAATGACCGATCTGGTCATTGTCGTCGGAGATCCGCGGAGCAACAACTCCAATCGATTGGCCCAGGTTTCCGAGGAAATCGCCGGCGTCAAGGCTTACCGCATCGCAGATGTAACCGATATCGACCCGAATTGGCTGGTCGGCAAACGCTCGGTCGGGGTGACATCCGGCGCTTCAACACCCACACCGATCACCAAGGAAGTGATTCATTATCTGGAGCAATTCGACGAGCATGACAAGGACACCTGGGAGATAAAAAGAACGGTGAATCCGGACCGGCTCCTGCCTATGGTAAAAGAAAAGTAACATGATATCTCAGGCTGCCCGAGAAACCCTAAAATAACTTGAATTTGGACATATAGGGCTGTGGGGTATCTTCTGGAGAGACCTGGCGGTCGCCTTTGAAACCGGGAAATACCGCAATTTCTAATCCAATTTCCTGGTTTTGGGCTAATCTATAGGGTTTCTTGGTCAGCCTGATATCTGCACGGCAAATTGAAAAATGGGATGAAGAAGATGAAAAGAT
>CAZESH010000181.1:0-8687 GCA_964514665.1 uncultured Caryophanales bacterium | reverse complement strand
AGTCATTCCAGCGACCTAGAATTCTAACTATTCCGTGAAGTCACCATGTGCCAGTGCTCTTAGTAAATTCGCTTTCTGGATCGAAAATATCATGAACATCTTCTCGTTTATCACAGGATTCATTGTTCGTACCTCTCTTTATATTCAAGTTCCACCATTTTTATAAAATCTGACGGATGAATACTTAGCCCCTTACAAAGATCAAAAATCTTGCTTATAGATGGTTCGTTTAATCCCCGCTCAAGCATCGAAATATAAGATCGGTCAACATTGCAAGAAAAAGCCAAGTCTTCCTGACTTAGTCCCTTCTTCAATCTTTGAGATTTTATCAATTTACCTATTATCTGTTTTATCGCTATAGAATCATTTTCCAAGTTGGGTTGACTCCTTTTTTAACCATTATCAAATTGTTCACTCTGCAGATAACAGATAAAGTATTCAACAAAATGGTTTAAATTAACATTTTAATATGATAAAATTAACAAGTAATCGAATTACAATGTTATTTTGGAGGTCGTATCATGATCGTCGATTTCTCCCCTGGGTACATACTTTTCGGTATTTTTGTTTTTTTAATCGCCTGTATACTTGAATTCAAATCGCGACATCATGATAAAAATCTGCCGAGTTCAAAAATAAACTTCAACAATGGCACCATTAAAGTTCGCTGGGAGTTTCCGGATGATCAAATTCTTGAGAGCAAAATAAAAAATCCAGCTAGTTTTATTCAAGTTTTGCGAAATGTCAATTCGATAGCTTTTGATTCTTTGCATTACAAGGTTTCTCATATTGAATTAATGATGGGAGATGAGTATTGGATTTCAATTATTTTGGAGTAAGGATCGTATTAGCATTTTGGCCATTAAAAATCAAATTGATTCAATACCTTACGGCGATCCAACCCCCGTCTATTCCAAACAGAGCAGCAGGATAAATTCCTTTATTGTCGAATTTTACATAATGAGGGATGAATGGGGAGGTTTTATGGCTAGAAGAAAAAGCAAGGCCAAACAAGAGGAAGAATTTTTAAATGCTCTGGTTGCACTTGTGTTTTTTGTTCCATTTTTGTTAGTCTATTTTCTGACGAAGTCCTTGTCTGCTTCCATAATTACTGGAGTTGCCGCTTTTATTGTGCTTGTGATCATTCTCTTTATGAGAGTTAGGCAGCGACAAGAAAAATTGAAACAATCAGGTATTGCAGATATAGACCAGATGAACGGCTTCCAGTTTGAGAAATATTTGAAACACCTGTTTGCTTTCCAAGGCTATAAAGTTACCGTAACTCAAGCTATCGGGGATTATGGCGCCGACCTTGTTTTGAAAAAGAATGAGAAGACAATCGTCGTGCAAGCCAAGCGATACAGCAATTCTGTCGGCATTGATGCGGTTCAGCAGGCGGTTGCGGCAATTAACCATTATCATGCTCAGGAAGCTTGGGTGGTTACGAATAGCCGATTTACAGAGCCGGCAATCACTCTCGCTCTCTCGAATAATGTCAAATTAATTGCTCGAGACGACTTGATAGAAATGATATTAAACATGCAGGGCAATAAAGCTCCCTCGCCAAAGAACATAATCGAATCAACGCCTCATAACGAAAAGAAATGCGACCGCTGCGGCAGTGATATGGTGCTGCGAAAAGGGCCAAGAGGGCCGTTTTATGGTTGCAGCCGATTTCCCAAATGCAGATTTACTCGCCAATTGAACATTGAACCAACTGATTAGAGGTGTCTCGATTGTCATCCAATGAAAAATCTATATTAAAACAAGCCTACAACAACTTCGCCGAACATCGCGATCAATCCCAACTCGAACCTTGGAAGTTCAAGGAACGCGAGCGATTTCTCGAGCGGCTGCTCCGAGAGGAATGCCTGGCCTTGCTTGAAATAGGCGCAGGTACCGGCCGTGACAGTTCATATTTCCAACAGAAGGGGTTTAACGTCACTAGTGTCGATCTTTCGGAAGAAATGGTCAGGCTATGCAAGGACAAGGGACTGAACGCGTTTTGTATGGATTTTTACAATCTTGATTTTGAGCCCGAAAGTTTTGATGCGGTTTATGCCCTGAATTGTCTGCTTCATGTACCGAAAGCCAAGCTGGATTCAGTGTTGGGCCAAGTTGACAAAGTGCTGAAGCCGGGAGGACTGTTTTTCTACGGCGTATACGGTGGACAGGATTCGGAAGGCATTTGGGAAAACGATCCTTATGAGCCCAAACGCTTCTTCTCCATGTTTGAGGATGATGCGATTCTGGAAGTAGTGCAACGACGCTTCAAAGTGGAAAACTTTCATACGGTTTCCATGGGCGAGGGAGTACCTCATTTTCAATCTTTATTGTTGCGAAAAGAAGAGTTGCCAGAAACTTAGAAATAAAGATGAGGTTGAGTATGCCCGACATAAAACTGATCACCACAAATTTAGCGGACGAATTAATACCTGGTATCGAGAGGGCGTCAGGAGTTTATATACTGACGTCTTTTGTCATGGAATCAGGCGTCCGTCTGTTGCAGCCTTATCTCAAAGCTGCAGCTGAACGCGGGGGGGAAATCAAGATTTTGGCCGGTGATTATTTGTTTGTAACCCAACCTCAAGCGCTCAGGCGGTTAATTGAAGTAGACAATCGAATTGAGGCTCGCTTGTGGCGAAGTTATGGCACTTCTTTTCATCCCAAGGCCTATCTTTTCGACTATGATCAGGGACAAGGGTTAATGATTGTCGGCTCCTCAAATTTGTCGTCTTCTGCATTGCGGCTTGGATATGAATGGAATTTGGCCGTAAATGCCAAAGCAGAGCCTTACACATTCCAAGAAGCGTTAAATCAGTTTATGCACAGCTTCTATCATGAGCAGACTATTACGCTTAATGAGGAGACTATTGCCCAGTACGAAAAAGAATATATGATGCATCAGCAAAAATTTCCCGAGATGGTTCGCTTCATTACTGAACTTGAGGAATGGGAGATCATGTTTCCCAATAAGTCTCAGGAGCAAAAAGAGCAATCTCCTGAGTTGCCTTCACAAAATTTCATCGAACCCAGACCTGCTCAGAAATTGGCTCTAGAAGCGCTTCAAACAACCTTGGGAGAAGGGTATGCTAGGGCAATGGTCGTAATGGCAACAGGATTAGGGAAGACATACTTGGCAGGATTCTTTGCGAAATCATTTAAGCGAGTGCTCTTTATCGCGCATCGGGAAGAAATTCTCCTTCAAGCACAGAGGTCTTTTCGACATATTATGCCGGAACGGACCGACGGATTATATAACGGAATGGAGAAAAATAGTGAATCAGAAATTGTATTCGCCTCTATCTACACATTGGGAATGAAAAAGCACCGCGAACGTTTCCCTAGAGATGCTTTTGATCTCATCATTGTCGATGAATTCCATCATGCTGCGGCAAGATCGTACATATCTGTTCTGGATTATTTTTACCCCTGTTTTTTGCTTGGAATTACCGCCACTCCGGATCGGATGGACGGTAAAGACGTTTATGCGATATGTGATGGCAACGTGGCCTATCAAATCCATTTTATCGAGGCAATAGCGCGCGGTTGGCTCAGTCCTTTTCAATACTATGGAGTTTATGATGATACGGATTATGGACAAATCCCCTGGACAGGAAGTCATTATGATGAAGAGGAGTTACTGGCTGTTCAACTCAGGGAAGAAATGGCTGAACGAATATATGCGAGTTGGAAGAAATATAAGCAAACTCGGACACTCGCATTCTGTTCTTCCATCCGTCAGGCTGATTTTCTTGCAGCGTATTTTCGAAAGCATGGAATTAAAGTTGTCAGTCTGCATTCACGCACTGTAGAATTCTCTCGCTCGGAGGCCATTCGTCTGCTGGAAGAGGGCAAATTAAATATTATTTTCACGGTAGACCTTTTTAACGAAGGCGTGGATATTCCAAGTATAGATACGCTGTTATTTGTCAGACCGACGGAATCGTTGACTGTATTCACGCAGCAAGTTGGAAGGGGACTTCGTCTTTCCGAAGGAAAATCTCATTGCACGATCATCGATCTCATCGGAAATTACCGCAATGCCGATCTCAAGCTTTCATTGTTCCAATTGAATCCGCCGGACAATGATAAACGTCAACAAAGAAAGGTCGCGGTTACCGCACCTCCAGGGTGCTTGATTGAATTGGAAATTGGCGTAGTGAATTTGCTTGAAGCACTGGTTGCTAAGAAACAGCCGCGAAAAGAAAAGCTTTTGGCAGCATATCGTGAGCTAAAGCAGGAACTTGGACGACGTCCTACATACTTGGAGCTTCACCTTCAAGGAAAAGCTTCAAGTCGCGAATATCGCCAGGAGTTTAGATCCTACGTTGGATTTCTCAATTGGGCCGGAGAACTGACGGAACAAGAGCAAGTCGCTTTTATGAGTTCAGAACGTTGGTTGGTCGAGGTCGAAAGCACGGTCATGACCAAAAGCTACAAAATGGTTCTTCTGCTCGCCATGTTGCAGAGGGGCGCAATGAATTGGAACAAGCCTATTACACCGGAAGAGGCGGCCCCATTCTTTCATCGTTATTTAACGGAGAAAGAGTACCGCCGGAAGATTGATTTCTCAGATAAAGAAACTCAGAGATTACTTGATTATGACGAATCTAAAGTGGCAAATTTAATAGCTCGGATGCCTATGACCAAATGGAGCGGAGTTCGAAAGGGCTAATTTCCTTCGAGAATGGAGTGTTCGCATTGCAGGACGTGACGGAGCAAGACGAAGTCGCTTCTAATCTTATATATGAATGGACGAGAGAGATCTGTTTGTATCGGTTGCATGCTTATTTTGAGCGGAAAGCGTAGAATAATTTGAATTTCACTAATCGAGAAAGATAGGTCACAGCACATATGCATCGTTTAGCATACTTTTATTTATGATATAATATTCCATATTAGAAATGATCCGGAGGTGATGAGATGCGCTGGGAAGAAGTACAGGAACGATTTCCAAACGAATGGGTCGTGCTTGAAGCAACAAAAGCCCACTCCAAGGATGGAAACCGCTATATTGAAGAGATCGTGGTCATTGACAATTTTGACGATTCAGTCGAAGCCATGCATCGTTATAGCGAGTTGCACAAGCAGGGTCCTTATCGTGAATATTGTTTTTTCCATACATCTCGTCCTACATTAGTCGCACGGGAAAAATATGTGGGAGTACGGGGTCCCAGATGGAAATAACCGTAAAATACGGACTTCCTTTCATCACCCTTAAAATTCGATTTCGTGATAAGGAAAGGGTGCACCATAACATTTTGATAGATACAGGTTCGGTTGGTCTTTTTAAAATGTCATGGTGACATACTAAAAAAATTACATAAACGGTCGGTGATTACAGTTGCCAATTCTCGAACATGCAATACAAGATTGTTTGAAAAACGGGCTTGCTTTCTGCAAATTCATATCTGCCAATGATGCCGGTGCGACAGGGGGCCATCAATCCGGATTTTATATTCCGCTTGAGGCTTGGCCTATCTTGTTTGAAAACCCGGGGCAAAAAGGGGAAAACAAAGAGAAGTTTGTAACAATAAAATGGCAGGATGATTTCGAAACGGACAGCAGGTTTATTTACTACGGTCAAAAGACGCGAAATGAATACAGAATCACCCGATTTGGAAAAGGATTCCCTTATCTCAGGGGTGAATATATGGGGAGCCTTTTCGTGCTGGTCCAAACAGCGCCTGAATATTATCATGCGTATGTCATAGAATCGGATGAAGATATCGACTCATTTTTAAACTCTCTTGGAATATCCGCAAGTCAGACCAATCGGTTAATCGGCAACATCCGGGGTGACACTCCAACGTTGGAAGAGTTGTTTACCCGCTATATTGCCGGTTTGCAGGCTGAATTTCCAATTACGGCCGAGATTTCCGGCAAAGCAAGGGAATTTTACAGAATTGTAAATGATGACCGGAATCAACGTTCAGACAATATATTGCTTGGGTGGCTTGATACCGAATACGCCTTGTTTCGGGCAATCGAGCATGATCGATACAAAGAGCGAATCTCTGCCCCGTTTTCATCCTTGGACGAGTTGATTGAGTGTGCAAACACTTTATTGAACAGAAGGAAAAGCCGTGCGGGAAAATCCTTGGAACATCATCTGGGCGAGATGTTTCGAACCAACAACTTGGAGTTCGGTTCCCAAGTTGTGACAGAGGGCAACAAGAAACCTGACTTCATTTTTCCGGGCAATGTTCAATATCATGACCCTGCATTCAAAAATGAAAATTTGGTTTTTCTCGGTGCGAAAACAACTTGCAAAGACCGTTGGCGTCAAATATTGAATGAAGCCGATCGAATCCAAACGAAGCATTTGTTTACACTTCAGCAGGGCATATCGGAAAATCAATTGGAAGAAATGTATCGTCATCAAGTCATATTGGTTGTACCCAAACCTTATATCAATACATTTCCTGCAGTTTTTAGAGATCGGATCATGAGTTTGGAAGGCTTTATTTCCTTGGTGAAAAACAAATGATACAATTGAACACAGGTACTGTATGGCAACCACGTTACTCCGTGGTTTTTCTTTTTCACCAAATTCCGGCATGACAATGAGGGAGAAACCGATGGCTGATGTCGTCTCCAAAGAAACCAGGAGCAAAATGATGGGATCGATCAGATCGGTTTCATCTTTGGAAAACAGGGTGGCAAGCCAATTATGGAAAAAAGGTTTGCGTTTCCGCAGGAATTCCAAAAAATTGTTCGGGTGTCCGGATATTTCGATCGAAAAATACAAAGTCGTTGTGTTTATCGACTCATGTTTTTGGCATAATTGTCCATTGCATATTAAAATCCCGCAGACAAATATAGCGTTTTGGGTACAAAAACTCGAAAAAAACAAAGTCCGTGACAATATGGTATCGGAGCATTACCGGACAACGGGTTGGAATGTCAAGAGGGTCTGGGAACACGATTTAAAACAAAACTTTGGACAAACCGTTGACGACATTTTTCGATTTATTTTGGTTTGTAAAAACAATAAGGGAGTTGAGACGTTTGAAGGAAGAACTTGTCCGCAAAATAATGGTCCTTCATGAAGCTCTTACAGAACTAAACAAGGTATGGGATGATTTGGACTGGTCATTGGTGCCGGATATCGTCAACGAACAATATCCCTTTAACCAGGATTTGAAAGAAATGGAGCAAGGTACAAAGGAATGGCTGGAAGCAATAAAAAAATCCTGATAAAATGCGAATATTTGTTTGCTTTTTTTCTTTACAAGGGGTAATATGGGTATATAATTCGTCCCAGAGGTGAGATTGAATGAAACAAATACATATCAAATTGGATGAAGATACCCATCAAAAACTTCGGAACCATTCGGTATTGCAGGGTACTTCCATGCAGGATTATGTGATATCCGCCATAACCAACAAATTGAAGGAAGCGGAAGGAACCTATGACTTTCATTCTCCCAAATTCAAATTCATCGACTTGTTCGCCGGAATCGGGGGAATGAGACTGGCTTTTGAAGCGGCAGGCGGAAGGTGTGTTTACACATCTGAATGGGACAAGCATGCACAGAAAACGTATCTGGCCAATTTCGGTGACATGCCGGATGGTGACATCACACAAGTGGATGAAAAAACCATTCCGGACCATGATATTCTGGTGGCAGGATTCCCTTGCCAACCATTCTCGATTGCCGGGGTTTCCAAAAAAAACAGTCTGGGAAGAGCCCACGGCTTTTTGGACAAGACGCAAGGCACGCTGTTTTTTGATGTTGCAAGGATCATCAAGGAAAAGCGGCCACGGGCTTTTTTGCTGGAAAACGTGAAGAATTTAAAGACACATGACAAGGGCAGGACTTTCAAAATCATCAGTGAGACATTGAATACTCTGGGATATAATCTTCATGTTGCCGTTCTGGACGGGAAGTATTACGTACCCCAACATCGTGAACGCATTATTATAGTCGGTTTCGACATGAATATTTATGGGGGATGGGAAACTTTCAATTTTCCGGAAAGAAATGAAGCCAATCATAGTATCAATGACATTCTTGAAAAAAATGTGGACAAGAAATATACGTTATCCGACAAGTTATGGAATTATCTGCAACAATATGCCGCCAAACATAAAGAAAAAGGCAACGGTTTCGGGTATGGATTGGCAAATTTGAAAGGCATTTCACGTACTTTGAGTGCAAGGTACTATAAGGACGGGTCGGAAATCCTCATACCCCAAAAAGAAGGAGAGAATCCGAGAAGACTTATTCCGAGGGAATGTGCAAGATTGCAGGGATATCCGGAAACTTTCAAAGTTGTTGTTTCCGACACCCAGGCATACAAACAATTCGGAAATTCCGTGGTCGTTCCATTGATTGAAGATATTGCCGTGCAGATGGTAAAGACGATGGAGCAGCATGAGGATAATGTTTCATTTGAGTTGGTTGCACAATAAACCTTGGTTGAAACAAGAAACACATTGTGTCAGCACCCTATCGGGTGCTGATTTTGTTTAATTATGTTTTTAGGTGATGGGGTAGCATGGTGACCAACTTAAGCCACCTCTCCAAACGACATACCGGGTTTGGACGGTCGCTGGTACATGTTTAGACGTTAAGGGATTATCAGGTTCCTGATATCATATCGACCGGAACTCCGGTTATATTTTTTTTACTAAAAGTAACGGTTTCGATGTTTTTACTCTTCTGGATACGAGTCGA
>CAZESH010000180.1:0-8725 GCA_964514665.1 uncultured Caryophanales bacterium | reverse complement strand
TGTTTGTAATGCTCTTTCTTGGTCATGTCGTACATGATCCAAAGAATTCCCGGCCAGAAGCCCGTTGTCCACCAGTCGGAGCCGATGTCGTCGAATTTGCCGTCATCCCCTGCAAAGTGAACGCATTTACTCCCGATTTGGCTGATCATGCGGTCGACCTTCGCTTCAAGCCGTTCCATAATGCCGTTTCGATATGAGATTTCCACTTCATCTTCCTCCTTGTATGACTTCCTTCTTTTTATTTGCGACTAAGTTAGCCTTTAATTGCACCGGTTGCAATCCCTTTGACGAAATATTTTTGCAGCAGCAGGAACGCAATCAGTACCGGTACGAGGGACATTGATGTTCCCGCGAAGATCATATCCCAACGCGAGGAGAACTCACCGACATAATGGAAAATCTCCACGATCATGGTTTTCGGCTTGCCCGAGGGCAGCACGAGCAGCGGCATCAGGAAATCGTTCCAAATGCCAAGTCCGTTCAGCACAACCATGCTTGCCGTAACCGGACCGAGCAGCGGAAAGACGATTCGCCAGAAAATCCCCATCCGGGAGCATCCGTCGATGGCAGCCGCCTCTTCGATTTCACGCGGAACGCCTTTTAAAAAGCTGGTAAAAAGCAGAACTCCGAAGCCCACCGAGCCGGAAATATAAATAAGCACAGGTCCCGCCAATTTGCCGTATAATCCAATCATCTTCAATTCCTTAAACAGCGGAATCATATAAGCCTGAAACGGAATCATCATGCCGGCAAGAAAATAAATATAGATGAAATTGGTCCATCTGCGATTGGTCCGTTCGATCGCGTAAGCGGCCATCGGAATAACCAATACCATACAAACAATCGATACCGAAGTCAAAATGAAACTATTGACCATGGCAGCCGGAAAGTTGGTTTTGGTAAGCAGATATTGAAAGCTGTCCAAATACAAGCTTTTTGGCAGTGAGATGGCATTGCGCATTATCTCCGCATTGCTCTTGAATGCAGACATCAGGTCGAAAAAAATAGGAAAAAAGAAGAGAATCGCAAGAAACAGCGTTACGACAAAAACAACGATATCTGCTGCGCTTTTGTTTTTTTTCATCCTACATTTGCACCTCCCTCTTACGAAGCAGCTTGATTTGCACAATGGAGACGATCATGATGAGCAGGAACAGCACGATCGCCAATGCCGTACCGAAGCCCTGCCGCAATTCGCCGAAACCGACTTTATAAATAATATAGGTGAGTGTCTCGGTAGCGAATCCCGGTCCTCCGTCGGTCATCACCGCGATTTGATCGAATATTTTCAAAGATCCGATCATCGACAGCATCATGCAAACGGTCATGGCGCCGGCCAGCAGCGGGAATTTGACATGACGGAATTGCTGCCAGCGATTCGCGCCATCGATGCTTGCCGCTTCCGTCAATTCCTGAGGAATTCCTTGAAGACCGGCCAAATATATCACCATGTAGTATCCCGCCGACTTCCAGACCGTGGATAACACAATAGACAGCATGGCGAATTTCGGATTTCCCAGCCAATCCGTCTTGATCGCGTCCAAACCGGCTGCATCCAACAGCTGATTGATGACGCCGAAGTTGTAATTCAGAATGATTGTCCATACAAATCCCATTACGATGCCGCTCAGCAATACCGGAAAATAAAACACACTGCGGAACAGATTGCGTAACCATCGCACCTGATCGACCAGTAACGCCAGCATGAGCGATGCGGCATTCTCCAGCACCACCAAGGAGACCGTGAGCAAAACGGTATTTTTCAGCGCGTTGTGAACCCGATCACTGTTCCAAATCTCGACAAAGTTGGCGAATCCGATATAATGCACGTTCGGACTGACCCCGTCCCACGAAGTAAAGCTCAAGTAAACGCTGCTGAGCGTCGGTGTGATCACAAATATCGTATACAACAGAAATGACGGCAAAATAAACCAGACTGCATAATTGAGAAACGTTTTCTTTTTCTGTAACGTATTCATGGTCTTCCTCCTATCTCTAAAATTTATCCGAAAACAGGAGAACCTCCGCTGAGATGGCAGAGGTTGCTCCCTACTTTTGTATTTGGACGACCTTGCATGTTTATTGGAGTTATTGCTGGTTGGCTTTCACTTCTGTATCGTATTCCTTATCCGCCTGCTTCATATAATCTTTCACATCGCCGTTTTTCAGGACAAGCTCCTGCATCAGCTTGTAGTACCAGTTGCGGAATTGCGGCGGAATCTGATTTTCACCCCACCAGTTGTTGATGGCCAGCGATTTCGTCACTTTCGGATCGGCCATGAGGTCAAGCACTGTTTTCATCTGCTCCGTCGATTCGTAGCTGATCTTCTCTTTTGTGGACGGAATGCCGTTCACTGTTTGCAGATACTTCGAATATTGCGCCGGCTCAAAGAAGAATCGGATAAACGATTTTATCGCTTCCGCTTTATCCGCATCCTTTGCAGCCGCGGTCGATAGCGTCCAACCTGCAGGTGAAGGAAGACCGATAACATTGACATTGCCCTGACGATCCGGCACTGCATAGAAACCGAATTCAAAATTGGGATCCGCCTGCTTAAGCTGGGTAAACATCCAAGGACCCGAGAACAGCTCCGCAGCCTTTCCGGAGATAAGGACGGAAGCGGTTTGATTATCCGCCGTGCTGAGCCAGCCTTTGTCAACGTATTTCGAGAACAGCTCTTTGTAATCCGTCATCGCTTGAACGGCATTATTATCGGTAAAGCTGACTTTTTTGGCTGTGCGCTTCGAGTTCCAATCCGGATCTTTCGCATACACATCGTCGATGAGGAATTTATTGAGCCAGAAGCCCATATGCCAGATGTCTTTGCCTCCGACAACGATCGGTGTGATGCCGCTGTCCTTCAGCTTCTGCTGATCGGCCAGGAACTCGTCATAGGTTTTCGGCAGTTCCGTAATGCCCGCATCGGCATAAGCTTTTTTGCTGTAAATGATGCCCTGCGGAGCGTTGAAAGTGATCGGAGCGTTATAAACCTTTCCGTCCACTTTCGGAACGGAAGCGAAGATATCGAGCAGATCGCCGGGCAGTTCAACGATTTTACCGGCGTCGGCGAATACTTTCGTATCGCGCATTTCCACCAAATCAGGGAATTCTCCCACAGCGTCTTTCGTTTTCAACCAATCCAGATAAGAAGCCGAGGTGGTTTCACTGAAATCTACGATCTTGATGTTCGGATGGGCCGCGGTAAACGCTGCGATCGTATCCGAGACCGCTTGTTTCGTTGCCGGGTCTCCCGTTGCATACCCGATCGTAAAACTGACTTCCTTGGGAGCAGCCGTATTATTCGTTGTATTGGCATCTGTGGATGGCGTTGCCGTATTGCTGCCGCCGCTGCTAACGTTATTGCCTCCGCAAGCGGAAAGAATGAAAGCGATGGACATGAATAAAGCGATGATCTGGATCAGTGATTTTTTTGCCATTTTCTAATGAACCTCCCTTTTTTATTCAACAGGATGACGGAAAGATTACGGTCTGATGTGCGCACCATCATGGTTTACCGTTCCCATGCCTTAAGACTACCATCCCGATTCTCACAAATGAATGAAGTTTTTTAAGCCCCATATGTACCATATTTAAGATGTCTCATCCGATGAGGTTAAAAAAAGACCGCGTTTAGCGGTCTATTTCCTTAAGGATTGTTTATATTCCTGAGGCAGTTTGCCGAATCTCTTCTTGAACATGTCGCTGAAGTGCCGGGCGTTGTTGTAGCCAACCTTCTCCGCGATCTCATATACCATCAGATCCGTTTGCGACAGAAGCCGGACCGCAGCGTTCATCCGCACTTCCGTAACATATTGTTTGAAATTTTGCTGTGTGTGTTTTTTGAAGAAACTGCTGAAATAGTAGGGATTCATAAAGACGATGGACGACATTGATTCGAGCGTGATTTCCTCGGCATAATGTTCTTCCACATATCTTTTGACTTTCACCATCAGCAGCTTTTCTTTATTTTCGGCCTTGTTGTCAATCCGGTTATGCAGCTCCTCAAGAATATCGAGGATTCCCCGCTCCATGTCGGCAAACGTTTCATATCTGCCGAGCCGCCCCTGCAGATCCTGAATATCAAACCCTGAATCCGATAGCTGAATGCCTGATTTTTTGACCTCCTGAATGATGAAAAGAACGGACGAGAAGCACGTCGATACCGCCAGTGAACGATTGCCGATCGTTGCCGCTTCGATCGTCTTCAACAGTTGTTTCGCCGCTTGTTCGGCCTCCTCCCATTGATTGGCCGTCATTGCCCGAATGACAGCCGATTGAAGATCATACCAGTCTTGACCTGCATTTATCTCCGACTCGTACGGCTTATAGAGGATCACACGATTCAACCCCAAAAAATAGCTCATCTGCAGCGCTTGTTCCGCTTGTGCATAAGATTCCGCCAGCGAGATCAAGTCGGCCGACGGAATACCGATGCCGATAGATGCATTCAGCTTCAGATAGGAAATGATTTTCGTTTTGATATCCTCCGCTAACCGGAATGGCTCCTCAGGGGATTGATGATCCGTGACAAACACATGACGGTTGTTTTTCAGAAAAACATGTCCATGCCCAAAAGCCGATACGACCTCGCTGACGATATTTTCAACGGCGAAATCGAGCAACTTCTTTTCTTGAAGCGGCCAACGATCCGTTTCATTGCCGACGGGATCAAGCTGGATGATGCCGACCGTATGAAGCGGACCGGGAAATTCGGAGAGAAGCGCCCGGAAGGCATCCGCTTGCGGAGACAGCAGACCATCCGTCAATTGCACGAGCCATTCCCGGATACTGCTGTTTCGGTAGTTCCGTTCCAAAATTTGCAGCTTGCCCCTTCTTTGGCTATCCTCGTTTTCCTCCCTGATCATAGCCATGGTTTTGATCAATACAGATTCCAGCTCCAGCTTTTTTACCGGTTTGACCAGGTAATCCACCGCTCCGAAGGCAACGGCATCCCTGGCATAGGCAAATTCCTGATAAGCGCTGATAAAGATGACTTTGACATTCCATTTCCGGGCATTGATCTCCTTGATAATATCGATCCCCGATAAATTGGGCATATTGATGTCACTAATCACAATATCCGGCTGGAGAGATTCGATCAGGTCCAACAAAGAGCGGCCATCATCTGCCTGGGCAATGATTTCGATCCCCAACTGCTCCCAACGAATCAGTTTGCGCAGTCCTTTCAAAATCAGCGGTTCGTCATCCGCCATTACGACTCGAATCGCCATGTTCCGTCACCCCTTTTCTGATCGGGAATGTCATGCGCACGGATGTACCGATATGCTTCCTGCTGCTGACGGAAAGACCGTATGCTTCTCCGCACACCGTCTTGATCCGTTCGTGCACGTTTTTCATACCGACATTTTTACTCGGCGCTTTCGAATCCATTAACTGAACCTCCAACGCGGCAAGCGTATCTTCATCCATACCGATACCATCGTCATAGACCGTAACCGCCAGCTTGTCATCGAAGATTTCCATCGCAACAAGCACGGTGCCTTTGCCGCCCTTCGGACGGATGCCGTGCTGAATGGCGTTTTCCACGATCGGCTGGAGAGAAAGTTTCAGGATCAAGCTGTCCAAATCCACTTCGTCGGAAAGATCCAATCTCAGTTCAAAACGATTTTCAAATCGGACTCTGATAATGTAGAAATAATCTTTAAGATGTTCCAATTCCTTGCGAATCGATACCCATTCCTCTCCGTAATCAATCACGTATTTCAATTGATTGGAAAGCGAGAGGATCATATCCGCCACTTCTTCATCATCGTTGGAAACAGCGTTCATACGGATAACTTCCAGCGTATTGTACAGATAGTGCGGGCGGATTTGGCTCTTCAGCGCATTCAATTCTGCTTGTTTCTGTTTGATTTCCGCTACATACGCCTCATTGATGAACGCCTTCAATCGCTCCACCATCCGATTAAATCCATAAACCAGTCTACTGATTTCATCCTTGCCGTATACTGCAATTTGCGCATCCAGGTGGCCTGATTCAACCTTGGTCATGTGCTTGATGATGTTTCTGATCGGCGAAGCCAATCGGCGGGAGAACCAGGTACCCATCACGAACAGAATGAACGCACATATCGCAATCGCAAAATAAACCGTTTTCCGGGTCGAGGTCAACTGCTCATAAAGATCGGACTTCGATATGCGAATGACAACCTGACCATCCAAAAATGGAATGCTCTCGCTAAGCACCATCATGTCACTCGCCGACTCGTCCGATACTTGCTTTTGTTTGCTTGGGATGTCCCGGTTGCTGAAGTAAACATTGCTCCTTGCGTCCAGTACGTACAGCTCATCCTCCGGCCCCAAATTCATTTCACGGAAGATGCTGTCAAAAACGCTTGAATCCACATCGTAAAATAAGGTGCCGATCACTTTCGGTTGGCGGGCAAGATTCCCCGATGTATCAATCAGGTTTCGGCCGAATGTCATGACATGCCGGCTGGAATCAAAAAAGTAAAAATCCGGGTGCGTCGGAACAATCGCGAGATGTGTCGGCTGGTCCCGCAGCTGTGCCATCCATTCGTCAATCGGCAGCGAATCCGGCAGAAACGCTTCTGCCTCCTTCGTTTGAAAATATAATTTTCGGTCCATGGATCTTACGAAATACGCGCTGCGTATATATCGGTCATTGGATACAATCAACTGCAGAAAAGCGTTGATCGGCATAGTATTGATTTGTTCCTTGGTATTCACGTTGATGAGCTGATTCATCGTATCGCTTGAAGAATATCCTTCATATCTGCCGGTATACATGAACTTGGATATTTCATTGTATTTCAAAAACATGTTATTCAGGTTATAGCTCATAAAAACAGACATTTGCCGCAGGTTATTCACGGTATACTTCTGAACATGACCTTCGAAGGTCTGCAACGAGACGAGACTGAGCGCAAACAACGGGATGAGTCCAACCAGCAGAAATGCAGCGGAAAACTTCACGAATATGCTGCTGAAAAACGTCCTCAAGCCATTCATGCCTTCCCCTCCTCTTACTGAAAAGTATACCATGCAAATTTGCATTCCTCTTCTATTCGCAGGTCTGGTAAAGAAGAACGACCGCCCATTGCGCAAGCTCCGCTTCGAACTGCAGCACGCCCTGCATTCGCCTGAACATTTTTCCAAATCGGTCAGCCCGATCGAATCCAGGTTTGCTTTTACGACGAAGGCCGCCGCAGGCAAATGGTCATGGCTGTGGTCGCGCGGCGAAGGGCATGAAGCTCCATTCGGTCAAATGAATTTCTGCATCGGGATAATGACTCCTGCTGACAATCCTGCGGATGACATCTGAAAACGTGTCGGAGTGTGCTTTTACTATAACATGGTGCTTCTAATCGTTGAATGCAGCTTCTTTAAGCGTCAATAGCGTTTTTTTAAGAAAATGTAAAAGATCAGCCAATTCGGAAACCGTCCGGAGGCCATGATGAATCTTTTCGTCTTCACAAGGCAAATGAAAGGCTGTCACGCGAGCAGTTTATGAAACGGCAGCTGGCGCAATTTTGCCGTTTCGCCCCTTATGTGCATAAGCATTCCCCGTACTACGCCTACATCATGAAAGAACATGGCATCGAACCGCATACATGCACGCCTGAGCATTTTCCTGTTATGACCAAACATGGCTTCTATGCCATTGATTCGTCCGGAAAATCCGGCCAGCCCGCTTTTTTTGTTTATTCGAAAGCCGATTGGGCAAGAGGAATGGCGCATAACGGAAGGTTAAAGAATATGCGTCTCAATGGCAGCATTTGGCGTTCTACGGAATGGCAGGAGGATGAAATGGCTTACTATATGATCGAAGAGGGTTGGGGAGAGGAAAAGAAAAACGCCGCGCGTCACGAGCTCGCGCAAGCACTTCGTCATCTGAAGACCTTGACACGGATGCGCGCTATTCGTCAGCATTGGCAACGAACCGCCCGGATCGAGCACTGTACAGAAAAATATAAAATACCGATCGACAATCCTTGAACGACTTCGATGCAAGTTTTTCTTATATTTTCATCAGAATCAACACACCCAAGCCAAAGCTGTAGAGAGCCGTTGCGCAGCCGACAAACCTGTAGATCGACAATTTGACGCGGGCCCGCATGAATCCGATTACCGCCAGCAGCGCGATTAGCGATGTGGACAAAATCAGACCGACGACAAAGGAAAGCACGACCGAACCGCCGAACAAGACAGTGCTCATCCCTGCTGCAGTGCTGATCAGCAAAATTTGCGTCGACGTTTCCGCACCGAATCCGTGGATAATGCCCACGAGGAAGGCACCGGCGTGGCTTACCCTCTTTTTCTTCGAATCCATCAGGACATATTCTTTATTGGACCATTTAGCCGCGATTGTGTATTTCAGCCGGCGCAGACCATCGATCGCCAAACTCCACTTGCTCCTCAGCTCAAAGCCGTTCCAATCGCGAATAAGCGTGATCATCATCCATATGCCGAGCGCCATCAAGGTGAATGCCACAAACATTTCCATCGTGGAATCGATCCACTTCGGAAGCTGCTTTCCGATTGCAATCGCACTGAACCCAAGAATAAGAATGACCAGTCCGTGGCCAAGAGAATACATCGTGGCGAGAAGCATGCCCTGCTTCGCCTTGGACTCGACGCCGACCAAATCGGTGATCGCCGCTATATGATCCCAGTCCACGCCGTGCCGAAAGCCGAGCAGCAGCGAGGACATCAATATGATAAAAAGCTCATGTTCCATAA
>CAZESH010000179.1:0-8743 GCA_964514665.1 uncultured Caryophanales bacterium | reverse complement strand
GCTACGGTCGGACTGCTGGCCGTTTCTTTGGTGAAGTGAAAATAATGGATAAACATCTCCTGCAGGCCTTGGCCGATCAAACAAATGGCGCCTCCGGTAAAAAACGCCCGGAGGCTGTTTCTTACCATGGGTCTTTTAGGTTCATTCGCTTTGGCGAGCTGCTGATACTGCTGCTGAACCGGAGTCAGTTTCTTTTTCTTGTTGTTAGCCATGCTCCCATCCCCTTGTGTTTTGTCATGTATAAGATTATTTGTAAAAAGGCCTGAACTTATGAATGTTTCAAACAGCGCTTCATTCACGAAAAATTCCATTAATGATTTGTTTGCTGAATTGCCATATTAGAATAGACAAATCGGGCAGGAGGTGATCAATATGACCGTAGCATCTCAAGTTAAAACTTGTGTGGCTTCACTTAAAAGCGCTCAAGCCAGCCTCGAGCAATTTGCGCTGAATACGCAAAACCAGGAAGCCAAGACGATGTTTGAAAATGCCGCCAACACTACGCAGCAGGTAATCCAACAAGTGGAAGGACGCGTTCAGCAAATAGAGAATGAAGAACCTCAATATAAAGGTTTTTAATGAAATGAAATGAAGCTTTCCAGGCAGCCCTTCCAGGCTGCCTTTTCTCATTCCAAAAAAGTTAAGGCTGCATGAGGCATAACGGCGATTCGCGGAGCTTGTTCCGAGGCAAGCTCGAGAAGCGTTTCCCGGGGGTTTTGTACATAGTGCAGCAGACAGCGATTGACGCTGTGTTCCGGCAGCTCCGAGTAAAAATAAACGGGGTTGCTGGAAACAATATTGTACAGCTGTAAAATTTTGTGCGGACCCAAACGAAATTTTTTTTGCAGCTCGTCAACTGCTTGCTTCAGACTGAAGGATTCGACCCATTGCTCAAATAGTGGATTTCCGAAACCCTCTCCGCATTGTGCGGCAAAAAAAATCGGACTTCCCGGCTTGGCTGCTGCTGCGGCATTTTCCAGCGATTTCACAGACTGATACAACTGCATGTCCTTCGGATGTCCGCCGGCCGAGGCGATCACCAGGTCATAGGAGACTTCCTTGCGGGAAATAAAAAGCGATTTAGCCAGCTCGACAGCATGCCGATGAGCCTCGGTCACGCTTCCCGATACGGCGGAGATGATATTCTTGTCATGGCCTGCAATCACATTCAGCATAAAATCAACCGGCATAAACTTAAGAGATTCCGTCAAATCCTCATGAACAGCGTTATCCGTATCGCCAATCCGGGCTTTTTCAGACATTGAAAGTCCATGGTTATGCTCGATGCAGCGCAAGGAGGCCACACCGGGAACGAGCGCTTTGACTCCCCCGGACATCCCGGCCAAGCGGTGCGGCTCGATATTCCCAGTTAAAATGAGGAGCTCGGATTCCGCGACAAGCCGGTTGATTTCTACAGGCGTTCCCCTGGAGGTCGTGCCCAGATAAACGCAATCCCTGCTGTCGGAGGAATGGTTAAAAACGCCGATTTTATGAAAAATGCGCTCTCCCGTAAGCAATGACAACTCTTCTTTGGAAAGCTGGCGGTGAGCTCCCAAGGCAACGATAATCTTGATTTGATCATCCTGCATTCCGGCTTGTTGCAATTCAGCAATTAACTCGGGCAGAAACAGGCTGCTCGGCGCCAAACGGGTGGAATCGCTGATGACGATGGCGGCGTTCTTTTTACCTACGGCCAATTGTCTTAAGCGGGGTGAACCTACTGGGGCATCAAGCGCATCCAGAATGATCCGGCGCGCATCTGTTGCGGGTGAGGGATTTTGATAAGAAAGCCAATCCACTTGCGCGGCTGCGGGTAAAGCAAGCCCGATTTCATATGTTCCGTATGGCAGTGTAAACTTGTAAATAAATATTCCTCCCCGGCATGGCATCGTTTTTTTCATTATGTCCCTTTGCATGGTTTTCTTTTCATGTGGTGCGCGGGTTGTTGTGTTACAATACAGGGTAAAACAGTAAGTTTAAGGTTGGAGGAGAGCGGAATGAATTGGGAGCAGATCAGAAAACAGCTGGAGCAATTACTTAATGTGCAATTTCGTCTGGAACGCGTACCTGCGGATGAATGGAAATTCAGTCCGGCGAGCGGAGCTTCGTCTGCAGCCCCTTTTTTAAGCCGCAATCACCGGATTTATTTTTATCTGTCCAGGGTTGGCCCGGAGGTAGAGACGCTGAGTGCGGAAGAAGTGCTGCTGACAAACACGGAGCAGCGATTGATCAGCATGATGCTGGATGCCTTCAGAGCTTCCAAAAAGACGGGGTTTTCGGGCAAGAATGAGG
Source organism: uncultured Caryophanales bacterium (assembly GCA_964514665.1). GTDB lineage: Bacteria > Bacillota > Bacilli > Paenibacillales > KCTC-25726 > CAZESH01. The sequence continues at coordinate 6,451 of CAZESH010000179.1, read as the reverse complement.
AAGAGAACCGTTATTTGGCTTTACGCGAATGGATGAATACTTGCATTGACGAAGGTCGGATGGAGGAGAAGCTGCCGGATTCCTTTGCGGCGATCCCTGCCTTGTATTCGCTTAAAGTCCCGCTGCTGCTGTATGTGGATGAGTCCGAGCAGAAGAAGGTTCCTGCCGCGGATTTGAAAAAGCTGCTGGATTCCTATTTTGATGCGGAAATCCTGCTGCTGCCGCTCAAAGAGAAGGAATGGCTCATACTGGGCAGCGAGGAACTATTGGATGCAGCGGAAAATGAAGAGGGGGCTTCCAAGGATGATCCGGAATCGCTGGAAGATACGCTCGCTTCCCTTTGTTCAGGGCTGTACGAGATGATTGTCAGCGAATGGATCGGGGAATGCCATGTTGCCGTCAACTATCCGATGGTTCCGGCGAAATCAATCCTGTCGAGTGTGTTTGAGCTTCGCGAATCGGTTCGTCTGGGGAAATTGTTCCGGGTGGGCAGCAGCACGCATCTTCCTTGGGAACTGCTTTTGGATAAATTGCTGGATGCGATACCCGAGCGGGAAAAGCTGATTTATATTGAAAGGGTTTGGAAAAAAATCGATCAGGTACTCGATGCCGAAATGCTGAAAACCCTGGAGCAGTTCTTTGAACTGGATTGCAATGTGAGTGAAACCGCCAAGACGCTGTACATTCATCGCAATACGCTGCTTTATCGTCTCGATCGGCTGAAGCAGGAGATTGGCTTGGACGTGCGGATGTTCAGTGACGCTGTTTTGGTGAAGCTGGCTTTGCTGTTAGTTAAGTCTACGAAGCGAAAGTCGTTTTAACCGCAGCAGAAAGTTTAACTTTATTATGCCCTCTTTGAGTTACTCCGATTGGAGTTTTTCTCATTGTACAAATTAACGAAAACTACAGGCGATTTTTGTATAGATTGTGCATAGTCAGATGACGGACCCGTGGGGTAAGATGGATATTGACAATACATTTGTATAGGGGGAATACACTCATGGCAGGCGTACGCTTAAGTCACGTATTTAAATATTATCCCGGAAGTGAGACTCCATCTGTTTCCGATTTCGATTTGGAAATCCAAGACAAGGAGTTTCTGGTTCTGGTTGGACCTTCCGGCTGCGGAAAATCAACCACCCTTCGCATGATAGCAGGATTGGAGGAAATCTCCAAAGGCGAGCTGTATATCGGCGACCGCTTGGTCAACGATGTCGCTCCGAAGGACCGCGATATCGCGATGGTGTTCCAGTCTTATGCCTTGTACCCGCATATGAACGTTTATCAAAATATGGCATTCGGTTTGAAATTGCGTAAATTCAAGAAAGCCGATATCGAAAAGCGTGTTCGCGATGCCGCGAAAATTTTGGATATCGAGCACCTGCTCGACCGCAAGCCGAAAGCACTGTCCGGCGGTCAGCGCCAACGTGTCGCTTTGGGACGCGCCATCGTCCGTGAGCCGCAAGTGTTCCTGATGGACGAACCGCTTTCCAACCTTGACGCCAAGCTTCGCGTGCAGATGCGTGCGGAAATCAGCAAGCTCCACAAGCGTCTGGAAACTACGATTATTTATGTTACCCATGACCAAACGGAAGCCATGACGATGGGCGATCGTATCGTCATCATGAAGGACGGCTTTATTCAGCAGTCCGCTTCTCCGGAAGATGTATACAATTACCCGGTAAACCTGTTCGTTGCCGGATTTATCGGATCGCCTGCGATGAACTTCATTAATGGCGAAACCGTTGAAGAGGGCGGCAGCCTGATGTTTAAATCGGATAACGTCAATGTGGCTATTCCTGAAGGCAAAGCCAAGGTTCTGCGCGAAAAGGGTTATGCCAACAAAGAAATCATTCTTGGTATTCGTCCCGAAGACATCCACCAGGAGCCGATTTTCCTTGAAGCTTCCCCGAACAGCATTGTCAATGTGTACATCGAGGTTGCGGAAAACCTGGGCCATGAAATGTTCCTGTACATCAACGGTATCGGCAAAGACACATTGATTGCCCGTGTCGACGGACGCGCCGGATTGAAGGAAGGAACCAATGTTAAGCTGGCTCTGGATATGAACAAAATTCATATGTTCGATAAAGCGACGGAAGCTTCCATTTTCTACAGCTAATCCTATAGAACGAAAAGGCAGGCCGGTGTAAGTAAACCGGCCTGCCTTTTTAGTGCGCAATCACGCAGATTTTAGAAGCGGTTGATTTCCCAATGCAATTCCATTACGATGAATATTATGGATGTGTCAGGGGCAAACGGAAAAAGCAATTTACTCGAAGGGGATAATTTCAATGTCGAGAAAGCTGAAAGTGTCGGAGCTGGTTCAACGCTTTAATCTGGAAGTGGTGAGCGGGGAAGAGGGGCTCAAAAGAAATATTGTAGTGGCGGATCTGTACCGACCCGGACTTGAAATGGCGGGATACTTTACATACCATCCTAAAGAGCGTGTACAAATCTTGGGCAAGACCGAATTGGCTTTTGTGCAAACATTGTCCACTGAAGTGCGGCGTGATCGATTATCCAAGCTGTGTGAGGAGGATACGCCTTGCATTTTAATCTCGAGAGGATTAGATATTCCCGGAGAACTGATAGAAACCGCCGAGGAGCGTCACTTTCCGCTGCTTCGCAGCCAGGTTCCGACGACGATTCTGGCCAGCAGAATCACCAGCTTTCTGGAAAACAGGCTTGCTCCCTCCACTACGATTCACGGGGTTTTGGTCGATGTGTATGGAGTAGGCATTCTGATTACAGGCGGCAGCGGTATCGGTAAAAGTGAATCAGCGCTGGAGCTTGTCAAAAGAGGCCATCGCCTGATTGCCGACGATGCGGTCGAGATCCGGCAATCCGCCGATAATGTGCTGCTAGGCAATGCACCTGATTTGATCAAGCATCTGCTGGAAATTCGGGGCTTGGGGATCATTAATGTGATGACGCTGTTCGGTGCGGGGGCGATTCGCAACGAGAAGAAAATTACGATGGTGATCAAGCTTGAAACCTGGCAGGAGGACAAACAATACGACCGCTTGGGTCTGGATGAGGAAACGACGAGAATTATCGATACGGAGTTGCCGCTTGTGACGATCCCGGTTCGCCCCGGTCGAAACCTGGCTGTTATTATCGAAGTGGCAGCGATGAATTTCCGCCTCAAGCGGATGGGATACAATGCTGCCCTGCAATTCACCAACAAGCTGACGGAGACGATCGCCGAGGATATCGATGATTATGAATAAACCGGGAAAGCGCGGATCACAGAAAAAGAAGTCATACGGAGGCGGGACATGGGGTATCTGGTGTTAAACCCGATTGCTTTTGCACTTGGGCCGATTCAGGTGCATTGGTATGGAATCATCCTGGGAAGTGCGGCAATCATCGGACTGATGCTGGCCATTCAAGAGGGCAAGCGATTCCATATTCCGCAGGATTTTTTCATGGACTTGCTGTTGATCGGCGCTCCATCCGCAGTGATTGCCGCCCGCATCTACTATGTGGCGTTCAAGCTGCAGGATTACCGCAATGATTGGACGGAAGTGTTTAAAATATGGCACGGTGGCATAGCCATTCACGGGGCTTTGATCGGAGCCATCGTCGCAGCGGTTATTTATGTCCGCCATAAGGGCTACAGCTTTTGGCGCATTGCCGATATTTGCGCGCCCGGTCTGTTGGCCGGCCAAATGATCGGCCGCTGGGGCAATTTCATGAATCAGGAAGCGCATGGCGGTCCGGTTGCGGAATCATTTTTGCGCGGCACGCTGCATCTGCCTAATTTTATTGTCGATCAAATGAATATTGGCGGTGTTTATTATCACCCGACGTTTCTTTACGAGTCGGTTTGGAATCTGGCGGGCATTGTGCTTTTATTCATTTTGCGCAGACGAGCCTTTTTGCGTGCAGGTGAATTGTTCATGACTTATTTTATATGGTATTCGATCGGACGGTTTTTTATCGAAGGGCTGCGGACGGACAGTCTTGCCTTTACCGGTCCGGCTTGGCTGGCCGGATTGATGAAGATGCTCTGGTCGCCGATGAATCTGCTGTTTGAAGCGGGCAGCATGTCCTATGGAAATGTAAGAATTGCCCAACTGATCGGCATTGTGATTATAATAGCGGCTATTATGCTGATCGTTTGGAGACGTTGGAGCGGCTTGGCTTCACGCAGGTACATGGATCCGATCAAGCGTTATGCATGAAACTAAGAAAAGGCGGCTTCCGATGCAGCCGCCGGGACAGTAAGGGAGTTTTGCGGTTTGAAGGTGGATACAGTACTGTTTGATCTTGATGGAACGATCATCGATTCCAATGAACTGATTATTGCTACATTCATGGATGTGCTCCGGGATGCGGCGGTGAAGCCGCTGCTGCGGGAGCACATTGTTACGCATATGGGAAAACCTTTGCAGGAGCAGTTAAGGCTTTTGTCGGGAAGAGAAAGCGTGGACGATCTGGAGCAGGCTTACCGCAAAATCAATTTAGCCCGCCATGATCAATATTTGAAGGTCTTTCCGCATGTAGAGGAGGTCATTGCGCAGCTGCACGGCAGCGGGATCAAGCTGGGCGTGGTGACGACCAAAATCCGCGAAACCACGAAGAAGGGGCTTGTCGTTTGCGGGCTTTCGCCCTATTTCGAGACAATCGTGACCATTGAGGATGTAATACATCCGAAGCCGCATCCGGAGCCGGTTCTGAAAGCGATTGAAGCGCTGCAGGCTGATCCGAAAACGACGCTGATGGTTGGGGACAGTCCGGCGGATATCCTGTCGGCCAATCAAGCCGGTGTGCGGTCCGCAGCGGTCAGCTGGTCATTGAAAGGGGCGGACTATTTGCAGCAATTCGCACCGCATATGATCCTTGAGGACATTCGTGAAATCCTTACTTTAACGGGTCTTGCGGAGGAGCGGAGATGAGAAAGACCAAGAGGTATCCGGTTGAGGGCGCCAATGCACTCTGGCAGATTTATAAGACTGTGCGCATGTCAAAGGCGGTTAAAAACTTTGTCTGCATCCAAATCAGCCGCTATTCGCCGTCACTGCGGCTGAAAAACTGGATTTACCGCCATTGGCTCGGCATGGAGGTAGGTTCCGATACGGCGTTCGCCCTGATGGTCATGCCGGATGTGTTCTTTCCGGAACTGATCCATGTCGGCAGCAACAGCATAATCGGTTATAACACGACCATTTTGGCACACGAGTATTTAATTGAAGAATATCGGCTGGGCGAGGTGCGCATCGGTTCGCATGTGATGATCGGAGCCAACTGCACGATCCTCCCCGGTATTACAATCGGCGATCGTGCTGTGGTCGCAGCCGGAACCGTCGTGCACAAAGATGTGGCGGCAGGCAGCTTTGTCGCAGGCAATCCGATGCGGGAAATCGAGCGCATCTAATCCTTCCTGATTAACCCAGACGATTTCAACGATTTTGTGTCCATTTTTCAAAAAAATAATATCCCCCTCTGCAGGGGCTGTTTCTTGCTGTCCATTCGCTGTCGAATTCGTTGACGCTTTCCTGCATTCATGTTAAAATTACGGGTATCTTTCTTTAACTTGGTAGCATGGTAGCACACTAAAGCGTTATGAGGTGAAGCCGGTGTCACAGCCTAAAGTATTCGAAAAACCGACCGGAGTCCGCGATTATTTGCCGGAAGCCGTTGAAAAGCTGCGCCGCATTGAAGGCCGCGTATTGGCCTGCATGCAGCGTTGGGGATATAAGCAAATTATTACGCCGACTCTGGAATTTTATGATACGGTGGGAATTGCCAGTTCGACTTCCAATAAGAAGCTGTTCAAGCTGTTGGATAATAAAGGGACCACGCTTGTGATGCGGTCTGATATGACCTCGCCGATCGCCCGTGTGGTCGCGTCTTTGCTGAAGGATGAACCGCTGCCATTGCGGCTGTCGTATCATTCCCATGTGTTTCGCGCCTTCGAGGAAGAGGCGGGACGGGACGCGGAATTTTTTCAAACCGGAGTAGAGCTTGTCGGGGACGGCACGCCGGAGGCCGATGCGGAAGTTGTCGCCTTGGCTGTCGCTTCTTTAAAAGCCGCAGGTGTCAAGGATTTCAAAATTGCACTCGGTCACGTGGGCTTTCTCAACGGGCTGCTTGCATCTGCACTCCCCGATCGCGAGGAAGAGCAGCATGCGCTTAAGGAATGTCTGCAGCACCGCGACTTTGTCGGCTTCAGGGCGAGCTTGAAGCGGCTTGCTTTGCCTGAGGAGGTGCAGCAGCAGCTTGCCGGCACCCTTCGCCTGCGCGGCGGCAAAGAGATTTGCGAACAGGCCGACCTGCTGACGCAAAACAGCCAAGCCAGGGCTTCGCTGCGCCATCTTTGCGAGGTGTGGGAGGTGCTAGGAGCATACGGTGCGCAGCCTCAGGTCATGATCGATTTAACCATGATCGGAAATTTTTCCTATTATACAGGCATGATTTTGGAGGGTTACGCTGCGGATATGGG
>CAZESH010000178.1:0-8783 GCA_964514665.1 uncultured Caryophanales bacterium | reverse complement strand
TGCTTTCTCTACTGACACTGGGTTTGGTATTCTTCCTGATCAAGCCGGACAAACAGGTCAATTGATTTCAGGCAGGCTCATCGGCTTAAATGGGCGTAAAGTTCATTTAAGGTCCTTACGTTTCTTAGAATGCTCTGTGCAGCCATCTTGCTCCATAATTCCGCAGTCATTTTGGCATCTTCAAGCGCATGATGGCGGATCGTCACCGGAATGCGGTAGACAGCGAGCAATGAATCGAGATCAAATGCAGTATTTTCCTGCGGCAGCAGCCAGCGGGCAATGATCATCGTATCCAGAAAGCGGTGCGATAAACGGACACGATAAATTTTCCACAGCGCCTGATTGAGAAAGGCACGATCGTGGCCGATCCCGTGAACAATCAAAATTTTACCATGAATAAACTGCAAAAAAGAACGGATCGCATCTTGAAGAGACGGCGCTTTTTGCACGCTTTCATCGGAGATGCCCGTTAAATCGGAAACGATCGGGGGAATGCCTTTTTTGGGTTTGACGAGTGTATAAAAGCTTTCGTCGTGAATCATCTGCATGCCTTTGCAGCGAACGGCACCGATGGAAATAATTTCGTCATATTCCGGGGAGAAGCCGGTTGTTTCCAGATCAAAAACAACATATTCCAAATCGGCAAGATCCATATCAAGCTCCTGCTGTTCCCGCTGTCCTTTCATTAAAGAACGGACAAAAGCGACCTGCTGAGCGCTTCCCATATTTGCCATCGTGGAAAAACCGGAGGGTACGCCTTCATTTTTATACAATCTGCGTATTTTGTTCCAAGCGCTTTCTTCCTTCATGCTATGTCGCCCCCAAGACTAGCGTATAAATCTTTTTTCGATCATCTGCTGAATTTGTTTGGCCGAACGCAAGCCCGATGACAATAATTGCATGGTCTGCTTTGTCAGCATTTGGTCCGGAACGATATTTTCGGTAACATACAGTCCATCCTTGTATTGAATGTCGGTCATGGTACGCAGCAGCAATATAAGTTGAAATGCTTGTTTCCAGCTCTGCCATTGCTCATTGTGCAGAACATGCCGCTTTAGTTGGTCGATCCTGACTAACGTCGAGGATGGAACAATTCCTGCTTCCACGGCCAGCAGCCGGATTCCGTTAACAAAAGGAATATAAGCCCCGTATTTGATTTCTATGCCTCCGGCCATTTCACCGTATCTTTCCCTTACCGGTTTGCCGAAAACATTCAACGAAACCGGATATTTCAGTGTATTTTTGGCCATACTCCGCAATATCGAAGGATCATCGGAAATTTTCCGGTGAAAATGCGCCATCCATTGATCGCTAATACTTTGATCCCCATACAAGTGCCGGGTATCGGCAACGATCAATAAATATCTGACACTTTCCCAATCGGAAACGGAAAACCAATGATCCAATTGTGTGCAAAAAGCCGCAAGCGGTCTGCACCAATTTGACTCTCCCGCCAAAACTTTTCCCGTACAAGGGGGATAACCGATCTGTTCGAGCTGCTTGTTGATTTCCTGGCCAAGCTGCAAAAAATAGCTTTTCGCTGCAGCTTCCGTCGTTTCATCCTGCATATCTTCATAAATGATGCCGTTATCCTGATCGCTTGTCATCGTCTGCTCTTGTCTGCCTCCGCTGCCGAACAGCATAAACGCATACTTTGCAGGCGGTGCGCCAAACCCGATTTCCAACAGCTTGTGTTCGGCGATTTGAACCGTCTTTGTGATCAGTTCGTCATGCATTCGATTAACAACACCCATATAAGCTGTCATATCCTCCGAAAAATCGGGGAGTGACGCACGTTCCACCCAGGTTTTGCGAATCTGCTGCAGCTCAGCGGCCCCGCTCGCCGACTGAATGTTCTTCAGCATGTTCTCGTACGTTGGGGAAATCATGACATCACTCCCGACATTTCAGTTCTATCTATAATGGATCCATTTTTAAAACTGGCTTATACCGACAGTTCCGGCTTCGCATCGGACATATTGACTTTTTCCGACGACTCGTTGATCGATTTCATTTGCTCCGGATATCCATAGTTGCCATGCTCGCTCAAATCGAGGCCGATAATTTCTTCTTCCTCGGTAACGCGCAGACCCATTGTCACTTTCATAATACCCAGAATAATGAAGGAAAGAACCAGAACGAAGGCAAATGCTCCGAAAACGCCTAACGCTTGAACACCTAATTGATGCAAGCCGCCGCCATAGAACAATCCCGCTTGACCGACTCCAACACTTTCAGCAAGAGCGGGTGTTGCGAACAGACCGGTGGACAGCGTACCCCAAATACCGGCGATGCCGTGAACCGAAAAGGCGTAGATCGGATCGTCCAATCCCATTCTTTCAAACCATTGCGCTGTGAAGAAGGTTACGATTCCCGCAACTGCACCGATTACAATCGACGCCCAAGCATCAACGAAAGCACAAGATGCCGTAATCGCCACCAGCGCAGCCAGAACCCCGTTCAGCATGCTGGGAATGTCCGCTTTGCCGAAATACATCCAAGAAACAAGCAATGCCGCTACAGCACCTGCGGCTGCCGCCATATTGGTCGTCAATCCGATATAACCGAAGAATCCGTCTCCCATAGCGGATAACGTGCTGCCCGGGTTGAATCCAAACCAACCGATCCAGAGGATAATGACGCCCAAAACCGTATAAACTTGGTTATGTCCGGGGATCAAATTCGGCTTTCCGCTTTTATTGAACTTGCCCAAACGCGGCTTCAAGAGCAATGTCGCTACCAAAGCTGCCGTTGCACCCTGTAAATGAACAACCGTGGAACCGGCGAAATCCTGCATGCCCAGTTTGCTCAGCCAGCCACCGCCCCATACCCAGTGAGCGACGATAGGGTAGATGAACACCGTAAACAGTACGCCGAATACGAAGTAAACCGCTAGCTTGCCTCTTTCTGCAAATCCTCCCCAGGCAATCGCCAAGGAAACACCTGCGAAAGCAAGCTGAAACAAAAACTTGATGCTGATCGGAACATCCGAGAAGGATAAGGAGCTGAAAGCTGCCTTCGCTTGTTCTACCGAACCGTTAAGGAAGAATCCCGTTGTCCCCATTATGCCATTTCCATCTCCGAATGCAAAACCGAATCCGATGGCCCAAAATGCTATTGCAGCCAAACCGAAGGTCAAAATGGTCTTGCCTGCAACGTGCCCTGCGTTCTTCATACGAGTGGAGCCTGCTTCAAGAAGAGCAAAACCCGCTTGCATGAAAATGACCAAAATCGCAGCCAACATCACCCAAACCGAGTCAATTGCCACCTGCAAGTCCCCTGCAGTTGGACCGTCAGCAGCAAAAGCCAACGCGGGAACTGCTCCGAAAAGTGCAACCAATGACATTAATACTTTTCTTTTCATGAAAACCTCTCCTCACTTATGTTATGTTTTATAACATAGTATTGAATAATAAGTTCATTATATGGAGTTCATCGAAAAAAATCAATAGAAAATGTTATATTTTTATACATGAATAACAGAAAACACGAATATTTCTTCGTTTTTTCCTCATGTATGTTAGGTTTTTTACAATTTTAATGACGAGGAGCTGAAAATGGATATTTCTTCCTGTAAGAAATTCTGTCAAAAAAATTTTTGGAATCATGAAACTCCTGTTCTCTATTTGCGTATTGTTAGGTTGAAAAAGGAGAAATCTACCCATTAAAGAACCCCGAGTTCTCGTGGGAGCCATCTCATAATAAACGCCTAAAGCAATGGAGGGATGAAGATCATGTTTTTTTACTCGCCTTGGGATTTTTTAATCATTGTTGCCATTGTCATTTCCATGTGGGCTTCCTTTAAAGTGAAAGGAACTTTTCACAAATGGTCGGAGCACCCGGTATCTTCTAGAATGACAGGCTATGAAGCTGCAAGAAGAATGTTGGATGCCAACGGATTGCATGACGTTCCGGTGGAACCGGTCGCCGGTGCACTGACCGATCACTATGATCCGATTAAGAAAGTTGTCCGGTTATCCGAATCGGTTTATTCCCGCAATTCGATCGCCGCCGTTTCCGTGGCTTGTCACGAAGTAGGCCATGCCATTCAGCATAAAGTGCATTATCCGGCTCTCGTCATGCGCCACCGCATGTTTCCGATCGCCAATCTGGCTTCGGGAGCCGCGCCGTTTTTAATTCTCGGCGGTTTTTTGCTCAGCTTTTCAGGTTTGATCGGACTCGGCATCATTTTGTTCACGGCTGCCGTCGCCTTTCAGCTTGTGACCCTGCCGGTCGAATTCAATGCCAGCTCACGGGCGAAAAAGGTAATGGTCGCCCAAGGGTTTGTAACGCCTCAGGAAGCCATCGGCTCCGCAAAAGTGCTGAATGCCGCGGCTTTGACTTACGTGGCCGCTGCTCTGGTCTCGTTATTGCAGCTGTTGCGCTTCGTCATGATCTTTCTCCGCCGCAGAGACTGATAAAAGGACCAAGGGGGCTGCCCAAAGTCATAAATGACTTTGGGCAGCCCCCTTGCCCTTCCTACCTGAGAACGCAGGCAGCTTCTTAACAGGCGGGGGTATGGGTTCAGCCGCTGTTATCTGTCTTGTTCCTGAATATAGAAGTCAGAGGTAAACAAGCCAGATAAAGGCGAACGTATTCACTCCTCCACCCATACCCCACGCCTTTGCGCTTTCGTTCTCAAGGAGAAGCAGCCCCAGTCAAAATTATTTACGAAAACAGCCCCATGAAGAAAACAAAAGGAAACCGCTCCTTTACCGAAAAGGAGCGGTTTCTTTTTTCTTTTGCCGGAAGTGTTCGTTCAAACGAAGAAAAATCGGGAAACTTTAACGGTCGAAGTAAGTGAGCAGGTAATTTCTGAACAGATCCGCGACCATCGGAAGTTTGTCGCCGTTTCTTCTGATCAGCCCGATCGTGCGCGTCACCTTCGGCTCGCTGATTTTGACCTTTACAGGCTGAAGGGGACTAACACCGGTCAGGGCCATTTCAGGAAGCAGGCTTACACCCATTCCGGCCGCAACCAACCCGCGAATCGTGTCCGTTTCTTCTCCTTCAAAGCCTATTTTCGGGACAAATCCCGCCTTCATGCAAGCATCCCAAACGATCGGGCGCAGAGAATAGCCCTGGATGAACATTACGAAGGTTTCGTCCTTCAGCTGTTCCAAGCGGATACTTTCCTCTTCCGCCAACGAATGGGAGGGCGGCAGGATTGCAAAAAGCTCTTCAGTCAACAGGATTTCCCCGGTTAATTGCTCAAGACTTTCCGGACATGGGGAGATGAGGGCAAGATCGACTTCACCGCTGCTCACATCCTGAATCAAACTGTTATATTTTCCTTGTTTAAAACGGAATTTCACATTTGGATGCTTCTTCTTAAACTCGGCAACAATGCAAGGGACCATATTAAGTCCCAGGCTGTGCGGAAAACCGATGCGAATCTCCCCCAATTCGGGATCCAAAAACTCGTGAACTTCGGTTACCGCCTTATCCAGATCGGCAAGAATCTTTTCTGCACGTCCCAGAAACAGCTTGCCTGCGGGAGTCAGCTGCAGGTTCCGCCCTTTTTGAACGAAGAGGGTGACGCCAAGCTCCTCCTCAAGCTGATGAATCTGCCGGCTCACTGCCGATTGAGCTACATGCAGTTCCTCGGAAGCATGGGTAACATGCTGCATTTTGGCTACTTTTACAAAGTATTGCAATTGTCGTAATTCCACGAGTCACTCTCTCCAAAGTCGTTACTGTTTTCTTGGCAATCCGATTGCAAAATCAACTTATTATAGCTGAAAAATGAATAAAAGTCTTTACTTTTTCGCAGGTACCCCTTAGACTATCCATTCCTGCCGCTTGTATGCAAAACTCCGAAAAGCAGAAATCCGCCGGCAAAACCACCCAGATGGGCCCATAAATTAATATTCGGAACAACAAGCGAATAAACAATCCCCACTGCAAGAATAATCGTGATCGTCTTTCTGGACTGCTGATCCAACAAATATTTGCGAAAAAGCCCCATGTAGATATAAGCGCCGTAGACGCCAAAAATCGCCCCGGAAGCTCCCGCCGAGATGCCGTCGAAAAAAAGCGAACTGATCATGTTGCCGATCACGCCGCTTGCCAAATACAGCATCAAATAACGCCACTTTCCCATGATCCGCTCCAAAGGCGGCGCAAACACAAAAATCGCAAAAGAGTTGAACAGCCAGTGGTCAAAACCGATGTGCAAAAATACGGCGGACAGAAGCCGCCAATACTGATGATCGAAAGGCGCCATTCCGACCATCGCTCCAAACCGCACCAACACTTGATTATTCATCGAACCGCCGCTCGCTGTCATCAGCAAAAACAACAGGGTATTCACAATCAGCACCAGCGAAGTGACAGGGTAAAGCTTTATATATTCTCTGAATTTTTCATTCCGCAAAAAAATCATGAAATACCACCCCTTAATCTATCGGATATTGGACAATTGGGAATTAAACATATTATAATGTTGTAAGAGTTATTTTAACAAATTTATTATTCATGGGTGGATCAAAGGAGGAACTATACGATGTCTATGGAACGCAGCGGCGTTGCGGCAGTTAAAGGCAATCCGCTTACACTTGTCGGACCGGAACTGAAGGTAGGAAGTCAAGCTCCTGATTTTAAACTGAACAAAGACCTGGGTACGGAGGTTTCTTTGGCCGATTACGCAGGGAAGGTTAAACTGATCAGCGTTGTGCCTTCACTGGATACCGGCGTATGTGACGCACAAACCCGCCGCTTTAACGAAGAGGCCGGAAAGCTAGGCGACAAAGTCGTCGTGCTGACGGTCAGCGTTGACCTGCCGTTTGCACAAGCCCGTTGGTGCGGTGCTGCAGGTGTCGATAAAGTCGTGACGCTATCCGATTACAAGTCCCGTAATTTCGGCGAAGCCTACGGTGTGCTGATCAAAGAATTCGCGCTGTTAATGAGATCGATCTTTGTTGTTGATGAAAGCAATACGATCCGTTACATCGAATATCTGGAGGAAATGACTGAGCATCCGGATTACGAGAAGGCGGTAGAAGCCGTAAAGCAGCTCGTATGATCCTTTTTTAAAAAGCAATTTTATGACGGCAAAAAGCGGAGAAGCTGATTCTCCGCTTTTTCACTGTCCGCTATTGAATCTTATAAGCCGAAAGCGCTTTATCAAAAGACGCATACAAATCAAGAATGGTTCTGTAATTCGAGCCGAGATCCCCCATCGAGCCCCGGGAAGCGGAATAAATGTCCACTGCGGTTTTCACCGGGTTAATCGTAAACAGGGTAATCGTGATATCCTGCTTCCGTCCGAACGGCGTTCTTCTCTCCGCTACGATCTCACCGACGTTCTGCACCTCGTGCAGCACCTTGTAGCCGTTCTTTTTGTGCAGCACCTTGATCACTTCATCCCACACTTTTTCTCTGGAAAGCTTGTAGTATTTGGTCTTGAGCAGTGGGTCCTTCGCTTTTTCCCCGGTTGTCTCGTTGCTCTTGAACAGTCCGATTAAAGTTCTCTTCAACGGCAGTAACCTCCTCACCTTCCGTTTGTCCACCATTATTCATCTTATCATTTTTTTGTCCCGATAAAAAGAAAAAACGGACCTGGATGTCCAATTCAGCCTGTAGACAAAGTCTGTTTTATGTTCGAGGTTTATATTCTTTAAGCTCGAAGGGGGGATTTCTATTCCCTAGATCGACTGCTTTTCGGCGAAGATGCGAGAATGACCAGTCCAGACCTGACAGACCAAGAACCATCGAAGCATATGCTTAAAAGCGAAGACCTCCGACTTTCATGGTTCTAGGCCTCTCAGCTCCTCCCTTCTGCAACGAAAAACAGACTCACTATCGAATAGAAATCCCTCCTCCGGCTGTTAGGAATGAATATAAACACCTTCACTTATACTTTGTCTTTCAATCTGAACCGGACCCGAAGATCCGTTTAGAACCGATACACAACTTCCTCCTGCTCTGATCCGTCCTTCGGGCTGAGCAGATGGAAATGCACGCTCATTCCCTGTTTGATCGAATTCTGCGGCAGATCCAGATGGAAATATCCCCAACTCGGTGCTCCTGCCGTGGCCTGGACCATACCTTTGGAGCTTACGCTGTTATCCCCGTTGACTATAGAGTAGTCGAGCACACCCTCGAAAGCCGAGACCATCCCGCGGATGACGATCTGCTTATCGGCTTCGAGCGGATGAAACAGCGCAATATTATTCGATCTGTCGGTCACCTCGGGAACATATTCCAATCCTGCAAGCTGGGGAAAGTCCACTCCGTCCTGATCCGTAAACTTAACCGCACCCTGCGGCGGTGTGTTTAGTTTCACAAGCTCATAAGGAAAAGTTAAAGGCTGGATCACGATGCTTCCCTTTGGGGGATTGAGCAATTTTACAAAGACAGTATAGCCTGTATTATACTGCCTGATGCTTTGAATTTGCACATCATAGCCGCCCATGCTTTTCTCTCCCCGCGTCACCAGCACGTATACATCGCCGCCGTATTCCCTGGCCTGCCCCAAACGGATATTTTTGGAGCGTTCGACCCATTTTTGGATGTCATCCGGCGCCTCGGCGATGTTGACCGGTTCAAAGGAAAGGTCCTTCGCTGATTGAATCTTTACTTTGTTTTCGGCTTTATTCCAAGAGATTTGTTGATCGTTGGCATCCGTCAAGTAGCGAATCGGAACGTAATTGGTTCCTTTGTAAGTAATCGTTAAAGGCAGCTCTTGATCTCCATTGGAAAATTTCCCGTCATGCACCTTGGACGATTTTATTTCTTTGCCGTCCAGCCAATAGACGATGTTCGGGAATGTCACATCAATT
>CAZESH010000177.1:0-8808 GCA_964514665.1 uncultured Caryophanales bacterium | reverse complement strand
GTATCCAGCCGAGTATTGGAATGGCTCCGGGAAGACGAAACCCAAGCGGTGCTGCTGCACGAACTTCATCACTGCCGCAGCCGTGATCCGTTCAAATTGTTCCTGGCCGGCGCATTTCAGGAAAGCATGCCGTTCATTCCCGTCTTAAAGGGATTGCTTCGGCATTATAAAATTTGGAGCGAACTGCAGGCCGACCGGTTCTCTATCTCCCAACTGGGCTCTTCCTATGAATTGGGACAGGTTTTGCTGAAGTTATCGAATAGGACTCCTTTCAAACATGGCATGGCTGGAACGGCGTTTGCCGGCACAGCCGTTGATTACCGCATTCAACAAATTATCGAACCCTCGGGAAAGATCGATGTTCCGATCTTTTCGCTTAAATCGACAACTTTATCATTGATGATCCTGTTATTCATCATTTCCATGTTAATGGGCGGGTGCGCTTGAACGCACCTTTTTTTGAAATCAGATACACTATACAATGTAGTGTGAAAAGGAGCCGGAATTATGAATTCTGCCGATCTCACGTTTTGGCTGGCGTTCGGCGCAGGGTTTTTGTCGTTCATTTCACCATGCTGCTTGCCGTTATATCCATCCTATCTGTCTTATATCACCGGTGTTTCCGTCAAGGATATCCGGGACGGAAAAGGCATGTTTCAGCGTCAGGCTCTGCTGCATACGGTCTTTTTCATGATCGGCTTTTCCGTCATCTTTATCGCGTTGGGGTTGTCCGCCAGTTTTCTCGGCGATCTGTTTTCCGCCAACCGGGATTTGATCCGCAAGCTCGGTGCCCTCTTGGTCATGGTCATGGGGCTTGTCATGATGGGGATCTTTCATCCGGAATGGCTGATGCGGGAAAGAAGGTTCCAGTTGCAAAGCAAACCGGCCGGTTACGCCGGATCCGTGCTGGTGGGGATCACCTATGCCGCCGGGTGGACGCCGTGCGTGGGGCCGATTCTGGCGGCCATTCTGGCGATGGGGGTCTCCAATCCCGATCAGGCGGTGGCATATATCTTGGCTTATACAGCGGGTTTTGCCATTCCGTTTTTCATCATGGCGTTTTTTATCGGAAAAATCAAATGGATCTTGAAATACTCCTCGAAAATGATGAAAGCGGGCGGGGCCTTGATGATCTTGACCGGGATTTTGTTGTATACCGATCAAATGACCAAAATCACCACGTTCCTCATTCGAATCTATGGGGGATTTACCGGGTTTTAGCGGAGGGATGAATGCTATATATATTTTTCAGTCAAATCAGCGCTTGGTTGAGCGAACCGTTCGGCAACATGGCCTATTCCAGCAATATTGCGTTATTTGCGGCTTTGTTCTTCGGATTTATCGGGTCGGTGGCGCCCTGTCAAATTTCGGCAAACATCGGGGCCATCACCTACTTTGGAAACCGCCAGATGCAGGAAAAAATGTTCGGATTCGAACTGATGCTGTACCTGCTGGGGAAAATGCTTGTCTTTTCCGTCTTCGGTTTATTGTTCTGGCTGTTCGGTCAAAGCTTGTCGCAATCTTCCATTCCGGTTTTCGTCTATGCCCGGAAAATGGTCGGACCGATCTTGATTCTCATCGGGGTATTCATGATCGGCTGGGTCAGGTTTCCCGGTTTCGGACAAAGGATTTCCGGATTTGTCCAAGCGCTTTCTCTGAGGTTGGGAGGCAAAAGCGGAGCTTTTCTGATGGGGGTAGCATTTTCTTTGGGTTTCTGTCCGACGATGTTTTCCGTCTTTTTCGGCGGCGTCATGCCGCTGGCGATCCAGTCGAGCTACGGGTTCCTGCTTCCGCCGGTGTTTGCGGTCGGCACGGCCATGCCGCTGCTTCTGTTCGCCGGACTGGCGGTCGGATCCGGTTTGGATCGCAGGATGATCAAGAGCGCCAAAACCTGGGGGAAACGGGTGCGGATCGGGGCTGCGGTTCTGTTCATTTTGCTCGGCTTCAGCGACACGATCACCTACTGGACGTTATGAGATGAGGAGGAGGTTCATCGGTATGAAAAGACAATGGATCGTACTGGCAGCAATTGTGATATTGACGGTTCTTGCCGTGTTTCAGACGAATAAGGGGAATCGGGAAGAACTTCCGAAAGTCGGGTATTTGGCACCGAAGTTTTCTTTGACGGGGTTGGACGGGAAAGTTTATTCCATGGAAGCGCTGCAGGGGAAACCTGTCGTCATTAATTTTTGGGCTTCCTGGTGCGGACCCTGCAGGCTGGAAGCGCCCGAATTGGTCCGGCTCTATGAGAAGTACGGTTCGAAAGTGGAGATATACGCGGTGAATGTGACGATCAACGACCAGATCGAGAATGCAAAGGCTTTTGCCGAACAATATGGGTTTACCTTTCCCGTCTTGCTGGACAAGGAAGGGGAAGTTTCCGGAAAATACGGAATCAATCCGATTCCGGCAACGTTTTATGTCAATCGTGAAGGTGTTATTGTCGATAAAGTGATCGGACTGGTCGATGGGCAGACGATGGAAAGCAAATTTCAAAAATTGATCAATTAATAAGGGGGGGATGTATTTTGCCGGATATTTTGCAGGTTGGGCCTTTCATGGTGAGAGGCGATTGGGTGGCCATCGGGATCTCCGGTATCCTGGGCATCTTCGTGATGAGCCGGATCTTCAGGAAAACCGCTTTTTACGAACAACCGCTGATCGACAAGTCCATTAACAGCATGCTGATCATCCTTTTTTCATGGAAACTGAGCCCGCTGCTTTTGTCTCCATCCTTGATCCGGACCCAGCCGTTTGCTTTCATCCTCCTCCCGGGATCCGCCATCGGAATCGCGATCGGAACTTTAATTTCGGCATTATATATGGATCGGCAATTGCGCAAAATGGGAATCTCCCGATGGTTTTATGGGGATCTGTTGTCTGTCGGGGGATGGGTATCGATGTTCATCTACAGTTTGCTGTCCCCGCAGTATGGAACGGAAACGAAGCTTCCCTGGGGTATCTCCATAGAGGATCCAAGCTTCAAATATCACCCGGTGCATGCGTATACTGCGATACTGACCGGGGTCATGCTCGTCTGGCGCTGGAAAACCCGTGAACCGATAGGTTCGGGATGGAGAACGGTTCAATTTTTGACGTATTATCCAATGGGACTGATGGTCATTTCGCTGTTCAAACCGAAACAGGTTTGGATCATGGGATTGTCTGTTGAACAAATCGGATATGTCCTTTGGATGATGGCTGGCTACTTCTTGGCGTACAGATTAAAGAAAAAACACAATCCCAAACCTATGGAGGAGACGCTATGAGGGTCATTTTGTTCTATATCGGCAGTTATCCCGTACGGTCTTACGGACTGGTAGTCGCACTGTCTGTTCTGCTTGCGATGGGAGTCGCTTATTTTCTGGCCAGAGGTTCCCGGTACCAAAAGCATATTGCCAATCTGGTTTTTTATGTGATCATCGGAGGCATTGTGGGAGCCCGTTTCTGGGAAGTGTTCTTTTTTCAAGGAGAGTACTATTCGCAGCATGTGTTGGAGATATTCGCAATCTGGAACGGCGGACTTTCCATTCAAGGGGCGTTGGTCGGCGGATTTGCCGCCGGTTTGCTGTATACGAGAATCCATCGTCTTTCGTTCTGGGAATTGGCGGATATGTTGGCGCCTGCCGTGATTTTGGGCCAATCCATGGGCCGGATCGCCTGTTTATTGAACGGGGATGCGTTCGGATCTCCCACGGGATCTAATTTCGGCCTGGTGTATCCGAAAGGGACGATCGCCTATGAAACATACGGCCCGCAGCCGTTATGGCCCGCGGAAGTATGGGAAGGACAGTGGGATCTGGTGGTATTTGCCGTTCTCATCCTGTTGAAAAGCAAGAAATGGCCGACCGGATTCCTGTTCCTGTCCTATAACATCCTGTATTCGCTGGGAAGATTCTTACTGGAATTCCTGCGCGGGGATACGCCCAGATACGCTTTGGGGTGGACGGCCGCCCAGTGGACCAGCTTCGCCGTCATCGTGATCAGTTTGCTGCTGATGCTTTATTTCTTTCTGCGTAAACAACGGACAGAGGCGGAGTCGGAATCGACGCCTTCACCCAACGAGCTTATGCATTAAACGGAAAGAACCCGGATGACGGAATGCATGCCGGCCTTCTCGTGCCCGGGCAGCGTGCAGACGGCTTCGAATTTTCCCGGTTGCCGCAAGGTAAGTATGCTGCTGACGCTTTCTCCCGGCGCGGCATGCAGATGAATTCCGGTACCGACGATGTCGAAATCATGTTCAACGTTGCCTTTGTTGATCAACGTAATTTTGACAGGCTCGTTTGCAGTGATCCGGATGGACGAAGGGGAAAAGGAAAATTCCGTGGCCGTGACGACGAATTCCTTTTGTGCAATTGGATGATTGCCGGGATCAGTTGGACTCTGTCCCGGATGAGTCTGATGAAGTTCCTGCCGATCGATGTTCATTGCCTGAGACGGGTATAATGCTGCAAAGAAAACGACAATCGCCAAAAACATGGAGTGGGGTTTGGACAATATCCGCGAATGCTGTTTAAGATGTTCTTCTTTAATCTCGCCTTGAAGCATCAGAAAAAGCACAAACAGGATCCCGCCGCAAAGGGTCGCGATGATTTTCAAGGTGATGTCCATATAGGCATCCGGGACCATGGCCGCCAGCATCGCACCCATCATGCCGCTCATGATGCCGGACAGAAGGCCGTCGAGCACCGCCATCAGACTGATCGGCAATCCGGCCAGCAGACCGGTGAAACCGCCGATGAACATGCCGGCCATCGTCGTTTGAAACAAAGCTCCTGAAGACAAGGAAGAGGCCAGAAACACGCCGCTGCCCAGACCGGCGGTCATCCCCAGCACCATGGCCGCCATCATGCCGGCCATGCAGGACAGCCGCTTGCGAAACACAAACACAAACCGCAGAATCCATACGGATAAGACAGCGAAGATTCCGATGAATGAAAAGGCCAAATTCAACCTTCTTCCCTCCTTGTCCGTTCATTATTACATGCATATGGCTTACCCTGGACATTTATGAGAAATAAACAAACATCCGTACGTGAATGAACAATGTGGAATAGGATTTCTGAGCTTTCGCCTGATGAGTTTCTTAAACCGCCTGATCCCGGCGTATCGAAATGTCATCCCTCCCATAAGAACAACAATGACATCTCCGGCAACAAAATTCGGAGGTTCATACTTTTCAAGGGATCATATAAGTCCGTGCTTCAAGTGAGGGTGTTCCGCAGTGCGGGTTATTTCTCCGCTGCAAATTGTTAAGCGAGCAGTAAAAATTAACCATCTAATGGCTCTTTGATTGTTTATACGCCATTATTCCACTAATTGGTGAACGGTTGATGGTCTGTGAACCCGCGGTAGCCGATCTTAACTTTCCATACGCATCGCTCAAATTTCGAAAAAATGTAATAAAAGTGTTTACCCTTTACTGGAAATGCAGAAGCTATTGATGGTAATCTGTAACAAGCAGTAAACTTTACATAAAGGAGCAGGACTACTAAGATGAGTCAATTCGATTTGAGGGAACTTGAGCTTTCTCGACAGAAGCTGCTGCAGCATCCGATTTACAAGGCAATAGATTCTCCGGAAAAAGTACGTATTTTCATGCAGCATCATGTTTTTGCCGTATGGGATTTTATGAGCCTTTTGAAACGCTTGCAAAATGATTTGACCTGCACGTCAGTTCCATGGATTCCAAAGCCGGAACCCACATTTTCAAGGTTTGTGAATGAAATTGTGCTTGGAGAGGAATCGGACGAAGACGGGGAAGGCGGGTACAATAGCCACTTTACCTTATATCTTCTGGCCATGGATGAAAGTGAAGCAGATACCGGGCCGATCAACCGTTTCATATCCGATATTCAAAACGGGAAAAGTCCGTTCGAAGCTGTTGAAGCTGCGGATGTATCCGATTCTGTACGGAAATTTGTCCGAAGCACGCTTGACGTGGCGATGCATGCAGGTACTCATGAGGTCAGTTCGGCATTTTTCTTCGGCCGGGAAGATATCATACCGGCGATGTTTCAATCGTTGATATCGGAATTGCGGGAAAAAGGACAGTCCTCCAAAAAGCTGGAGTACTATTTGCAGCGGCATATCGATCTGGATGGTGACGAGCATGGCCCGCTGGCGGAAAAATTGCTGACCCGACTTTGCGGCGATGATCCCAAGAAACAGCAAGAGGCCGTTGAAACAGCCAAGAAAGCGATACTATCCAGAATTGAGCTGTGGGATGGAGTGCTCGCTGAAATATCGGTAACATCTTGAAAAGTCCCATTCGGGGCTTTTTTTTTCTTAAAAAATGACACTCCAATACTAACGAATGATCAGTATATAAGTTGCAAACGCTTTCTTATAATTGAACATGCAGGGGGGAAAGAACACTGGCAGGAATGAATATATCGAGCGATTTTCCGCTTATATCAGGCAAAATTACATGCTGGATATTTCGTTGGATCAGATGGCAGACTACCTTGGGCTTCATCCGAATTACGCCAGTCATTCAATGGAAAGGACCCTTCGGAAAATGCAGCCGCAAGCCTCATGCAGGCAATGGACAAGCCGTATGAGGCTATGCGCCATGCGCATATCAAGGATTATCAAGCGCTTTTTTCCCGTGTCCAAATCAGCTTGGGGCAAACTGCGGCGCCGGCCGATATGCCCACGGCGGATTGCAGAATATGGGGCAAACGACCCTCAATAAGATAGGGAGAAGTCACTTGTCCGCACAATTACAGCGCCTATAGGATTGAGAGATGGGGATACCTTCTACGCAATTTAAATTAGTTCCATTTATATTTAATGAAGTAAAACTTCTTCACTTCAAAAAAATCTTCGACGGTCAGCATAATAATGGCTTATGATAAGGCTATGGAGTATGGTCAGAATAAACTTCATAGGAGGAATGAAAATGAAAGCCATGGTTATAGAACAGTTCGGGGGGCCGGACGTTTTTCGGCAAGTTGAGCTTGCGGATCCAAAGCCGATTCCCGGACATATCGTCATTCGTGTGTCCGCCACCAGTGTAAATCCGATCGATTACAAGCTGCGTCAAGGGCTTGTGCCTGCGTTGGCGCCCGACTTTGCGGCAGTACTGCATGGCGATGTGGCTGGTGTGGTGGAAGCAATCGGCCCGGGCGTGACAAAGTTTAAACGCGGAGATGAAGTATATGCCTGTGCAGGGGGATTCAAAGGTTTGCCTGGCGGCGCGCTTGCCGAATACATGCTTGCCGATGAAGCGCTTGCAGCGTTAAAACCAAAGACGCTCACCATGACCGAGGCCGCTGCTTTGCCACTTGTAAGCATAACAGCTTGGGAAGCGCTTATCGAACGTGCGCAGATTCGTGAAGGCCAGCATGTGCTTGTACACGCAGGGACAGGTGGAGTAGGGCATATCGGCCTGCAGTTGGCCAAATGGGCAGGGACACGGGTTGCAGCAACAGTTTCGGACGATCTCAAAGCAAACATTGCGAAGAAGCTGGGGGCGGACGATATCATCCTGTATCGCAGCGAAGGTGTAACCGATTACGTGGAAAGACTGACCGGCAATAAAGGTTTTGACGTCGTATTCGACACAGTAGGCGGAGAGAATCTCGACCGCTCCTTCGAAGCTGCAAGCGAAGGCGGCACGGTGGCCAATATAGCCGCCAGGTCAACGCACAATTTGTCGCTCATGCACCAAAAAGCGCTTTCCCTTCATGTGGTGTTTATGCTTTTGACCATGATACATAACAAGGAGAGACATAAACACGGGGATATCCTGAAGCAAATTGCGGCGCTTGCGGATGAGGGACGGATCAAACCGCTCATTGACGAGCGCGGATTTCACATCACGGATGCTGCAGAGGCGCACGCTTTTGCAGCATCCGGACGCGCCGTCGGAAAAGTGGTGCTCAGTTTTTAATCTATCAACAGTTACACTGTTTTCAACCCCGAAAGGGGTTTTTTCATCATTTTTATAAATTTATAAGAATTGGAATTGGAGGGTGATCGCATTGGCTCAATATTTGAAAAAAGGCAGGAAGCAAAGCGAAATCGATGAAGCGGATCAACGCGTTTATGAAACGGTTCGCACTATCATTTCGGATATAACAAAACGAGGGGAAACTGCAGTCCGCGAGCTGTCCCAAAAGTACGACGGTTGGAGCCCTGAGCATTTTCGCCTTACCAAGGAACAGATTGATGAGATCGTGGCATCTGTTCCGGAATCGGTGAAGAGCGACATTCGATTCGCCCAAGCGCAAATCCGCAGCTTTGCCGAACATCAGCGTGCCGCACTTCGGGATCTCGAAGTAGAGACGCTTCCGGGTGTAATTCTCGGCCATAAGAACATTCCGGTCGACAGTGTAGGCTGCTATATTCCTGGAGGCCGTTATCCTATGGTTGCTTCCGCACACATGAGCATATTAACGGCGAAAGTGGCAGGTGTAAAACGGGTTGCAGCCTGTACTCCGCCTATCCAAGGCAAAATTCCGGCAGCAACAGTATGTGCCATGGCGTCTGCCGGAGCGGACGAGATTTATATTCTGGGCGGGGTACAAGCAATGGTTGCAATGGCAGTCGGAACGGAATTTATTTCTCCTGTCGACATGCTTGTCGGTCCTGGCAACGCGTATGTGGCAGAGGCCAAGCGTCAGCTCTATGGAAAAGTGGGAATTGATTTGCTTGCGGGCCCAACCGAGGTTTTGATAGTCGCCGATGAAACGGCTGATGCCGAGATGGTGGCTGCCGATATTCTCGGTCAAGCCGAGCATGGGCCTACATCCCCGGGTGTTCTGATCAGTACGTGCGAAAAGTTGGCTCATGAAACCG